>JARGOJ010001087.1 GCA_029210225.1 Planctomycetota bacterium | reverse complement strand
GGCTTGATTCCTCGGGCACCTGGATTGCGAAAAGGCTTAAAACACACGGCTAACAAAGTTATGATCGATATGATTCAGTCTGGGGAGCACGTGGGGTCGAAGAAGTCTCCCTTGATCTATCCTTCTCCAGACAGTGAAAAGTTTGAATTGGTTGATGGCCTAAGAGTGCCAACGCTCTCGACGCTCATTGAATTCAAACTCGTGAGTGGCACTTGGGGTCGGAGGATGAAAGACCACGTCGACGTTCAAGAGCTTATTAAGGCAAACAGATTAGACGAGTCCTTCGGAGAGACAATCCTCGAAGAGCTGCGACCAAAGTTTATTGAGTTGCTTGAAATGACGAAAGAAGAGGTTGATCCCGAAACCGGATTGTAGAAAGATTGAGCGTCGTTCAAAGAGATGAATGAGAGAGGACCCTGCGCGAAGCGGGCTTGATCCTGCTCATTCTCCACAATTTACGAGACACTGATGATGCACGCTGAAATACATAGAACGAACCGAATTGGCTGGTTGCGCGCGGCCGTTCTTGGGGCGAATGACGGAATTGTCTCTACGGCGAGTCTTGTCCTCGGAGTCGCCGCGGCAGGGACGGAGGCGAAAGCCATTTTAGTTGCAGGGGTCGCGGGTCTTGTCGCCGGAGCGATGTCGATGGCTGCTGGGGAGTATGTTTCGGTCAGCTCTCAGGCGGATATTGAGAGCGCTGATATTGCCCTTGAAAGGAAAGAGCTAGCCGCCGACCCTGTATACGAGCAACAAGAATTGACGGCCATTTATGTGGAGCGTGGCCTGGACCCGGAGCTCGCTTCTAAAGTGGCGACTCAGTTGATGGAGCACGATGCGCTTGGGGCTCACGCGCGGGATGAATTGGGCATCTCAGCCTCGCAGACAGCTCGTCCGATACAGGCGGCGATAACATCCGCTGCGACCTTTACTCTCGGGGCCGCGCTTCCGTTATTGGTCGTTGTGCTGTTCCCAGTGACTGCCCTTCTGTGGGCTGTCTCAGGAAGCGCGCTGATCTTTCTTGCGCTCTTAGGTTTGCTGTCCGCCAAAGCGGGAGGCGCGCCGTTAATGGTTGCCGCGACCCGCGTGACTTTTTGGGGCGCCTTGGCAATGGCCTTGACCTCTGGTGTCGGCGCGCTCTTCGGGGTGGTCGTGTAATTAAAGTGCAGATACATGAATAGACTGTAGTCACCAAGCTATTGGGATATCATTGCTTGTCTTCCTCCACCATGGATTTATAGGGGTGAGGAGGGAGTAGGGCGTCGAGGTTCTTCTCGAGTTTTTCACCGGCGAACCAAGTGGAGAGATAGATAGCCACAGTGAAGAAGAGGATGGCGAAGGACAGGCGGCCCATGCTCACTGTTTCAATTTTTTGATCATGAGGAAAGCGGAAGAAACCGAGCAAGTAAAAACCTAGGAGACTAAAGAGCATGATGCAGAGTCCGAGGAATAAGGGACGGGTTAAGATCGCTAAATTGTAGTTCAAATCAGTCGTGGAAAAGAACTTGAGGGCGAAGGCCAATTCGAGAAAACCGAGAGTGACCTTGAATGTGGTAAACCAGCCTCCGCTACGGGGCAAGGATCGAATGAGATTGGGAACAAGGGCGAGTAACAAAAAGGGCAGGGCAATCGTCGAAGAAAAGATGAAGAGCGCCAGGACAATCGCCATCGGATGAGTATTGTGAGAGGCTTGCTCAAAGACGGCCAGGACAAAGGGGGCCCCGCAGGAATAAGAGGTCAGCATGAAGAAGACGCCCATAAGAAAGAGTGACCAGGCCGGGACGCTGCCGCTATCATCGACGTTCGCCTGACCCCGCTGCATGAGCTTGCGGAGGAAAGCTGGCATCGCGATTTCGTAATATCCGAAGAAGCTGAAGGCGAAATAAACGAAGATGCCCCCGATGAATATATTAATGATGCCATTGTTCGCGAAGTCCTGAATCTTCTGTTGTCCTGCGCCCCCAAATATAATCTGAACGATTCCGCCAATCGCTGTGTAAGAGACAATGATTCCCGCGGCGTAAGCGGCCGCACGCCTGAGGCTTTGTAGTCTGGAGAGTTGGCTGCCCTTTGAAAAGACGGAGATCGTGATGGGGATCATGGGGTACGTGCAGGGGAGCGCAAGTGTGATGAGGCCGAGGCCGATGCAGGCTAAAATAAATGAGAGCCAAGTCTGGTCTGTGCTTGGATTGCCTTCTTTAAGGAACTTGGCAAACTGTTTGCTGTCTGCAACACCGGTGTGAACAGCTTGTTTCTGACCGGACTTGTCTAAGACATAGTAGGCTGGAATTGTCCCGAGCCCACCGAGCTCTAATAGTCGGTCTCGGTTCTTCATTTCTTCTGGGTCCTGGTTGTTGTCTACGTGGAGGACAATGCGCTCATAGCCTTTTAGAATATTGATGGTCATGGGGTCGACGAGGACCGTATTCTCCATGCGCCGACAGTTTGTGCAGAGATGCCCGGTGAAGGTGACAAAGATCGGCTTGCCCGACTTCTTCGCGGCAGCGAGACCCTTGTCCCAGCTGTGATGATAGCTCAGTTGTTCGTCGAAGGCCCGTCCCTTCTTAGACTTGCTTGCTTTCAATTGGTCGAATTGTTGGTTGAGCTTTGTGTGGGCTTTTTTTGCGTCGAATCCTATTGACTGAACTCGTTGGTCAAGCGTATCGAGACGCTCTAAAACCGCCTTGATTTCTCCTCCCAGATAATGAGAACGCGCTTTGTTGTTTGCGCTTTTATCTATAGAAGAGGCTGGGTCGACGACCAGAGAAAGGGAGAATGATTCATGGCCTGGTATGCAAGCATGATCGTCGCAGAGTTGATAGGACGCGCTCCCTGTTATGGATCTCACTCCAGGTTTGCCCTGAACTTTTAGGCGCTGAACAAAGATGACCTTGCCTTCGTGGAATTCGACTTCGGCGTCAAAGTTCGGGTCGTGTTGTTTGATAGGTTTGCCAGCGGAGAGAGGACTGATCGGTAGCA
>JARGOJ010001086.1 GCA_029210225.1 Planctomycetota bacterium | reverse complement strand
TGCCCTGAGAATTCATTCATTGCTTCAAACAAAAAAAGTATGAAATTTGCCTACTCAAGCCTTTTGGGGCGAGCCTGAACGCAAGGAAGCCAATTGCCCGAGTCTTCATTCGGCAACCGGCTTCTTGACAACTTTGTATCTATACACCCTAAAGAATGGCGCGAACGCTTCCTCTTAGTAGAGCTTTGGTTTTTTAGACGTCGCTTTTTTCCCGCCGCTAAAACTCGTCTTTTGCGCCAGCTTCATCTTGCCGAGTCCCTCAAACTCAATTTTCATCCCCCCTTGATTTTGTCCCCCAGAAATCGTGACAGGCCCCTTCAGTTTCATGGCGTAAGTCCAGCAACCATTCACTGCGACGTGAACTTGCCCCTTGAAATCGAGGTCAATATCGATGGTCTTATTCGGCGACCCTGACATTTTCAGCACCATATCGAAGACAGCCACGAGGCGATCTCCGACGTTTGTTGTCTCTTTTAGCGTGATCGAGCAGGCCTTCACCTTAAGCTCCTTCTGACCGCTGCGTTGCCGCAGAAAGAGCGAGCGTGCGACGGCATCGGGCACCTTCATGCTTTGCCCTTTTGAAACAGACTTGCCTGCTAAAATCCGCTCGAAGAGCCGGGATTGATCGTCCAACTCCGACTTAAACTGGCGCCGTGCTTCTTTCGCGAGACCTTCTTCCACGGCCTTTCCCGCGG
Source organism: Planctomycetota bacterium (assembly GCA_029210225.1). Taxonomy (GTDB): domain Bacteria; phylum Planctomycetota; class J058; order J058; family JARGOJ01; genus JARGOJ01. The sequence goes on along the minus strand of JARGOJ010001086.1, from coordinate 2,286 downwards.
CGTCCGTGACCAAAACCTCGTCACCGCTCTTTTTGAGAATGAAGGTCTTCCCCGCCAAATCGTCAGGAATATCGCGCTCGCCCCGAGACCCATCCTCTTTGATTGTCCAAAGCTTAACCTCAACCTTAACCGAGCCGATCGCTCCATCCTTAGTCGAGAGCACAGTGATGACGGTCTTCTTATCTTCGTCACGCTTCGAGTTCATCGTCTGCATGACTTGGCCATTCGACTTAACCTCAATATCTGTCTCGGTGCGAATCTCCTCAGTGACAACCTTACGCTGACCAACAGCGGCCTGTCCTTTGCGAAACTTGAGATCTTGCCCATAGGCGCTTTGCCCAGCAAAAATCGCGACGAGGGCCGCGCTGAATATGAGTCGTGACATAGATGTTTTCCCGTTCTTCTTCATTCAGAAGATCTTAGTTGTTTGAGTGAGCCAAGCGCGACTTCACGCTCGGCGTTGGAGTGCATCCTCACGATTCAATAGAGCTTTGCTTTTCGCTTCTTAGTGACGGCCCGAGGACCCGAATAACGATTCGAATTGTTCATACCCATAGATCCTTTTCCAGTCAGATCCATTCCTTGTTCTTTCCCTGAGAAAACTAAAGGACCACTCATGGACAAGTCGTAAGGCCAGGAGTTGTTGACTCCAAGAGACATCGTCCCCTTAAACTTAATCGACATATTCAGACTGGCGCTCGGCTTCACTGCCATGTTCATAGACATAGCGAAGACACCGATTTTCTCGCCACGGATCTCTTTGACCGCGATGAGCTTGATTACAAACTTTTCGACCTTGAAGTCATCTCCACCGCTCTCGAAGAGCTTCTTGGCAACGGCTGCAGGTACCTGGAGTGTCTCACCAATCTTCACAGGTCGATCAGGAATGATATTCGAAAAGTCTTCCACCTTATCCTCTGCTAGCTCCTTAGCGAAGGCCTTGCGAGCTTCCTTTACCAAGGATTCTTCGACCGGATTTCCATCGCCATCAGTCACCGAAATGACGTCTTTGATGGTCTCTAAAATGAAGGTCTTCCCCACCATTGGATTCGACTTCTCGTTCGAGCCAGCCTCACCTTGATCGAGCTTCTCATCCATCGCTTTCACCGCGACCTTCAGCTTCGTCACGACTTTGCCCTTCACAGCCAAGACGGTGAAGATGAAGTGTTTATTGGCCTTCATGTCTTGATTCAAGGTCTGAATCACCTGGCCATTGGCTTCAATGCTCATTTTGTTCTTCATCGTCAAGCCCTCTTTGGACACACGACGACTCCCGACGACCGGGTCTTGCTTCTTAAAATGAACTGAGTCTTGAGCCTCCGCTGTGCCCAGCATGGCGAAGGCTAGGGCGAAAGAGGACAGGGCGGTGAAGAACGTTGGGGCTTTCATAAACTCTCTCCCTGGGCTCGATGTCCCAGTCTCGTGATTCATTGTCTCTCAACAACTATTTGGCTGACTATTCTGCCCAAAAGCCACTCAAATGGCCCAAGGAAAATGTCAAAGCCTCTGACCCCTCTTAAAAAAGAAAGAAATATGGCCTGAACGGCTAAGTTCAGCTCGCCGATTTCACGAGCAGCCCCTGGCCAGTAGGCATTGATAACACTGAATGTCCCCATTGAGCAACGACTTCGTCAACCGGAGCTTTTTGAAGCTCATAGCCGACATAGGCGTAGTCGTCGAAGAGCACGACAGCCCCCGCACTCAATTTAGGCCAAAAGAACTTCAGCGCTTCGATCTCTGGGGGTGAGCAGTTCAGGTCGATGTGGAGAAAGGCTATAGTTTCACTCGGAACATCACTCAGAGATTCGGGGATCGCGCCTTGGACCACTACCGCTCTAGGCCACTCCGCGAAGTTCGTCCGGACGCTCTCCACGCTGGACACGTAGAAACCCGATTTCAAATCTTCGGCGTTCTTAGCCAAAGCCCCAGCGTCTCGTTCCTGCTCTGAAACAAAGCGCTCATCCAAGCCTTGGTAGGTGTCGAGGAGGTAGAAGTCTCGGTCGAGGGTATTCCAGTCGAGGGAGGCCATGATTGACGAGCTCATGAAGCCACGATTAACTCCACACTCGACAAAGTCGCCCTCAACGAGGGATGCCTGTTGCGCAGCCCAGAGCGCCACGTAGGCTCGCCAGTGGATGCCATAGTCGGACCCGGCCGCTTTCACACCCCGTTTATAGGCTGTTTGAAACTTTGGATCGGTGAGAAAATCGTGATTGTGAAGTGTTGTCAGGCCGTCTTGGTCGTAGGTTGAACCTCGCCCGCCCTTTGGGAGACGGACGACTTTCA
>JARGOJ010001085.1 GCA_029210225.1 Planctomycetota bacterium | reverse complement strand
AGCCTTAAGAAACTCTCAAGCCGATTCACTAAGCTTCCAAGCCATAGACAAAATGAACGCAATCGCCGCGAAAGAGCTGGCGCAGTTCCGAGGAGACAAAATAGCCATTGGGGGGAAAGTCAAACTCGACCTCATGCACGCCCTTGCGTTATCACAGTTCACTGGGGCAAGCCTCGACTTGTTGAACATTCGTTCATTCGGGGATCAATTCCTGCCAAAGATGGCATCTTATCCGGGGGCATTAAAGCTCCAGCAAAGGTTCAAGCCGACCTTTACTCAGGCGAGAGAGGCCTTTCTCAAGTCGCGCCCAGCCTGGGCGAAATCAGTCATTGACGCCGTACGAAAAGACCGCTCATTGGCGATCATTGCGATGACAAAAATGACCAGGGAGGTCGCTAAAGAGCTTCAAGACGCCCCTGGACAAAAGCTCGTATTTCAATCTTTAACAGAGCTCGATTTCATTCAAGCCGGTCATCTATCGCGCACAAGCGCCAAGAGCCTTCACTTCCCAAAGCTGAAGAAACTAAGCAAAGAGGCCAGAGAAGCGCTCTTCCGCTTCAAGGGAGAGATCTCTATCAACGGCAAGGTTGAACAAACTCAGTAGGAAGATCTGACAGCGCTACCCGATCGGCAGCGAGCAACGCTGTGACTGTGAGGCTAGAACGATCACGCCTTGACTCTATTCTAATAGTTCAGTCTGCTTTTCTCAACGCCCAATGAATTCTGCGAGAATGACTCGATCAGCACTGCCCAAACCGGAGCGAGCACCGTTGCATGATTTAGGGTTGCTGGCTTTCATGGCAAAAATCGCTCTTGTATTTAGACAGCAGCCCCGCAATCCCTTGACGACTGCTCCTACAATCAGGTCTAATAGCGATCAACAGCTACATTGGCTGCGTACCGTAGGTAAAGAGAATTGATAACCCAGCAAATATTGGGGTCAGTTTCAAGGAGAGCAAGTGGGACTAAGAACACGTAAGATCAGGAAGCTGATGGCTGAACGGGCCGAGGCTTGCCAAAATGAACTCAATCAAAAACTTGGATCGAACTTCCAGTTCGAAATCGATTGGAACGTCGTCCCTGACAATGTTGACGGCTGGAACTGGGAAGACGCGCCCTTAATGGACTGCTTCGCCACCAATTTCTTTGGACCCATGGACGCAGCTTTTGTCGAGATGTTCAAAGATGAGATGTATAAAGAGGCCATCACGGAGCAAGTAGAGAAGATAAAAATGGTTCCTGGCCCCGAAGGCTACATGAAGTGGAGCGTCGACGACAAGACCCTCCTCTGCGAGCACACTCTCAGCGTCAATCACAAGACCATTGATGGCGCTGCGAGCTACATTAAAGACAATGTTAATGTTATTACCGCAGCCATTGAAAGCGGGCTCAGCTAACGAGCTGGCTGAGTGTCTCAAACAAGTCGCTCTATTAGGTTCTGATGCAGTGAGGTCGAGAAAAAGTCTCCCGCAAACGAGACAGCCTCACTGCAGAGACCGCCTATCTCATTGTTTCATAGGGTGCAGTTCATAACTCAATGCGCCAATTAATGTTCCTGACGGCACATGATGACATTTTAGGCATTTCCCCGTCGCGTATAGCCCACCGACCATTCGAGATCGATCTGTCGATAAAAGCAGCTTCTCACCACCCCGTAAGCGCTTCAACGCTTGCTCTTGGAATGAGTCGAGCGCTCGCCGACGCCTATTCTTCTCCTTTTCAATAAGCTCTTTCCTTGTCAGTAACCTACGATCTGGACCAAGCGTGTACGTATTCAGACTCATATACACATGATCGGAAGTCGACTCGAACCAACCGATCAATTCTACATTCTTCACTTTCAATCGCTGACCCTCGTTCTCACGATTGTAGTCTTCAGAATACGCTGTGGAATGATGATATCGAGAAGCAATCGTTCTCGCCGCTCCAAGTCCCTGGGACAGACGAAATTGCTCCGCGAAGCGCAGATGCGTTTTGAGGTAGAGGCCGTAAGTTGTATTCTCCAAAGCCGAAGGATCGGGGAGTGTTTCCTTCACTTCAGAAGAATGACCCTCCTGAGATTGACAGGCGAGGGCTAGCATTAAACTTACTGCGAAGAATAAGTAGCAAAGGGTTGTTTTGAACATACTAAATCCATGTATTGACTCAAAGAACTGGGTTCAACACAGGACTACGCTCATATTGTTAACGGAGTTCCATTCTTGTGATAAGAATCAATGAAATTTAATTCGCCACCGAAAAGCGACTAGAATTCTACTCGCTCTTAAAGCTCTTCCAGGCCTCAGCGTATTCGCTTAATCGCTGATCCACTTTGCCATGAAAGCCCTTTAAAAATTGAGGAATGTCGGTCTCATGATCCTCTCGGGCAATCAATCGCTCCAACGCGCCGTCCAATGTCTTCGACGAGTAGACGTGAAACTGCCCCGCCTCAATCGTCGCGATCACATCCCTGCGAAGATTTAAATCGGACACATTGGCATCGGGAATAAGAACTCCTTGAGAGCCTGTCAATCCAGACTTCACGCAGGCATCGTAGAAGCCCTCGATCTTTTCATTGACGCCCCCAACCGCTTGAAGGTCACCTAATTGATTCACCGACCCGGAAATGGCGAGGGACTGATTGACAGGAACTCCTGCCAGCGCTGATAGAACAGCAATGACCTCGGCCGCGCTCGCGCTATCGCCATCGATTGGCGAATAGGATTGTTCAAAACATAAGCCTGCGGTCAAAACGAGCGGTTTGTCCCGGCCATAACGACTGCGCAGCAGGCCTGAGATAATCTGAATGCCCTTATGATGGGTCTCCCCCGACAACGCGGCCTCGCGCTCAATGTCGATCAGCCCTTTCCAGCCAACAGAGACCGTCGCTGTAATTCGACAGGGGCGAGCAAATGCTTGATCTCCATTTTCATAAATGACCAGGGCGTTCACTTGTCCGACACGCTCTCCCTTGGAATCAATGAGAACAATTCCATTGGAGAT
>JARGOJ010001084.1 GCA_029210225.1 Planctomycetota bacterium | reverse complement strand
TGTCAAACCTTGAACCCAAGCTAGTGGCTGCAATCACTTACCTCGCAGTCTTTACAACACTCGTTACCTTTCTCCTCACTCAAGCAGCGATCGTCGTCATCGGTCCGACTCGGACAATGGCCTACAATTACTTGAACCCCAGCCTCGTCGCGCTCCTGGTCTGGATACTCGGCGAAGAATCCGTCGGCTGGTACTCACTCCCTGGGATTGCCCTGACACTCATTTCAATGGTTGTCTTCCAACAAAGCGACCCTGTCGAAATGAGTGCGGGGTCCTCGGAAGCGAGCAAGAAAACACAATTCGACTGAAATTCGGGATTTGGTAAACAATCCCGCAAAAGGGAACGATCCGAGTAAACAGTGCCCAAGCGCCCAGTCTTTAGACACGCCCAAAATCTGATTCCATGACGAGAATAAATCGCCGAAACCCCTTGGATTCTTCCCTGTTAGAACAACGAACACTTGCGTCAAATTCGTCGAGTGATGTCTAATTAATTGACTACCACCTCTCAGGTTCACGCCTTAAGATAGAGTCCGTCGAGTTCAATCATGGATCCTAATCAATTCCAAGCTCAGCTTCTTCTCCAGTCCGGCCTGATGTCACAAAGCCAGATTGAAGTCATTTACAATCAACTCCCGCAATATCAAAATCAAGATCTCCTATCGCTCGTCGTTCACAACGGCTGCATCGATCAACAAACCGCACAGGGACTCCGACAACAGTTCAGCTCTTACGAAAGCGCCTTCGAACAGTCTGACTCTGGCTCCCACGACTCCGCCCATCCAAACAGCTCCCGATTACCCCATGTCGGCCTAGGTGATGTTGAACACGGAATCGTAGAGTCCGTCCGAGAAGTTCTCAAAGAAAACGCTTGGTTCAAGCCGACAGGAGAACTCTGCTGGCTTCAAAAAGAAATCCTCGGCGAAGGCGGAATGGGCAAAGTCTATCGCGTTGAGGATATATGCCTTGGACGCGACGCCGCCCTAAAAATCATGCACACCGAGGACGCCGCCAGCCTCTCACGGTTCAAGCGCGAGGTGATCATCACCGCGAAGCTCGACCACCCCTCTATCCCTCCGGTTTACGAAGCCGGACGCACCGCAGATGGTGTCCACTATATGGTCATGAAAATCGTTGAAGGAGACACTCTCAAAGATCGAATAGCGAGGGTTCATGAATCCAAGGCCACCCAATCTGATATCCGCGAACTGTTGCGAGCTCTCATCAAAGTTGGGGAAGCCTTAAGCTACGCCCATACAAACGGAATCGTCCATCGAGACCTCAAACCAGAAAACATCATGCTCGGCAACCACGGCGAGGTCTTCGTCATGGATTGGGGAATCGCTCGCGACCTGAATGTTGAACTCAATTCGGCCTCCGAAGAGCTGCTAGGTCAAGCCTTGTCCCTCGATGATATGAACCGAGCGGGGGTCACCCTCACGGGGGTCCTCATTGGCACTCCTGGCTATATGGCGCCGGAACAAACCGACGGTTTGTGCAGTGAAAAGAACGACATTTTCGCCCTCGGAGTCATACTCACGGAAATTCTGACAGGAAAAAAGGCCATCCCCGGCGACTCAATGATTGATCGCATTGCTGTCACAGTCTCAGGAAAGGCCAAAACTCCCCGGCAACTCAATCCCAAAGTCTCTCGCGAACTTGATGCGCTGGCTCAGTCCGCGCTAGAGGTCGACGATAGGCGAAGACTCGACAGCGCCAAGGACCTTGTCGAGAACCTAAACGCCTATCTCACGGGGGAACCCCTACCCATTTACAATTACTCAGCCGCCGAACGAGTGAGCCGGTGGACATCTCGAAGGCCAGGTTGGATTTTAGGCTTCGCCGCATCCTTCCTCTTTCTCAGCGCCAGCATCGTTGGCCTCCAAGCCTTCAAAAAGTCAGAGCAAGAAAAGAATGTCGCCCTCGATATCGCTGGCAAAGCGCAAGACAACGAAGCGAGAACGAAGGCGGCCTTCCTAAAGCTTCGAGAAGCCGAGATACTCGTTGAAAGAGAATCCCCTAAAGAAAAGGTCTTAGCCGCAGTCGAGGATGCTCTAGCGCTTGGAGGCAAAGATTACTCCCTGCTTTTATCCGCCGCATCGATTTGTAAAAGTTCAAGGTTGATTGATCGGGCCGAAGAACTATTGAACGAAGCAACGGAATCTCAATCTCGCGCCTACGAAGCTCTGTTTATGCTCCATGAATTGGAAATGTTAAAACACCCCCATTCCAATTTTGTCTACTCTAAATCAGCCCAAGAGCTTGTTCGACGATCAAGAAAGCATAAGGATGAGAATGAATTCACGGTCATCATTGAGGCCATCGAACTGTATTCAAAAAAGCAATATGCAGACGCCCTTCGCGCCATTGAAAAAATTGAGCAGTATTCCACAAAGATTGCCTATGGTTACTACATTCGAGGCATGGTTCAAGCCCAGTTAAAAATGATCGAAGCGGCAAAAAAGAACTTTGGCATTGCGATTCGAAAAGATCCTCTTTTTTCCCAGGCATACAACAGCCGCGGTGCCTTAGCCAATCGGGAGGGACGCTATAGAGATGCGTTCATGGATTTCACAAGCGCGATAAAAATTAATCCAGGCTTTGTTCTCGCCTACAGCAATCGATCCCAGGCATTCCTAAATCTGAGGAAGCCAAGATCAGCGTTAAAAGACATCGAGTCAGCGCTGAAGCTCGACCCCAACCACGCCGCGAGTTACACCAACCGAGCCGTCATTCGCGCTCAGCTAAATGATGCGAAAGGAGTTCGAGCCGATTTAGACGAAGCGCTAAGACTCGACCCGACCAGCAGCCTCGCGTCCATTAACCGGGCCATTCTTCGTCATAATGACGGCGAGCGAAAGGCCGCCGTATCCGACCTCGAAAACGCCCTCAAACACGACCCCGAATGTGGGCTCGCATACACTTTTCGAGGGCGATTGAAATTCGAGAGGAAAGACTTTACTGGGGCCATCAAAGATTTTGGCTTA
>JARGOJ010001083.1 GCA_029210225.1 Planctomycetota bacterium | reverse complement strand
CTTTTTCGCCGGCGACTTTGTCGTTTTCTTGGTGGTCTTCTTAGTCACTTCTTTCTTGGGTGTGTCTTTTTTGACGGTCTCTTTCTTCTCGGAACTTTTCTTGTCCTGAGCGAAACTTGGGGTACTTTGCCCGAGGACCAGAAGGGCCGTTAGAGCGGTCACTATGATTCGAGGCGAAAAGGTATTGAGAACGGTCATTGCCGAGGTTTCCTCCATCAACAAATGCTTCAAAAGGGCAACTTTAGTTTTTTCGCCCTGGATTGATCCAGACTTGGACCCAATAAGGAATTTTGTCCCAGTCTCCAATTTTCATCGTGAAATTGCCAACGACGATGTCGATATCTCCGTCGCCATCAAGGTCACCCAAGTCGAGACATGGGTGGAAAACGTTCATAGTCTCAATGACCCATGGCTTGAACGTCTTTGATTTCGTTTGCTCAAACCAAACTAAGCTTGGTGTATTTGTTCCAGCGAGGTAGCCCTTTGGGTTTTTATGGGGCAAAAAAGCGGACGCGACGATATCCAAATCTCCGTCCCCATCGATATCGGCAGCTTTGGCCCCATGAGCGCCATACATGGGCAAGATCTCGTGATCTTCCCATCCACCCTTAGGCCCTTTATTCTCAAGCCAACGAAGTCCATGGCTTGGCTTAGGGACTCGGTCATCGAGTGTGTCGCCATTGCAAAGAATCGCGTCAAGATCACCGTCCCCGTCAATGTCAGCGAGCTCGATTCCGTTCGATCCCCAGGCCGGATGCGGCGCTGTATTTATAATCGTCCCCTGAAATTCTCCACCCGTATTCATAAACGAGACGACGCTCTCATGTTCTTGGGAGAACTGAGCGAGAAAGTCCGGGCGACCGTCATTATTGAAGTCGGCGATCGGGGTGTGAATTACTCCATGGCGTCCATCGACGGGCTTTCGGCTGAAGCGTCGTTTTGAACCAGCGAGACCGTTGTTCTTGAGCCAAAAGACCTCCCCGGTCTCTTGGAATCCGAAGACGCCGACTAAGACGTCCATGTGACCATCGCCGTTAAAATCAGCGCTCCGAGCATCGGTGACCCGGCCAAGTCCTTTTGCCAGGGTGATGGATTGTCGCGGGGTCTGACGGAAATTAGGAATAAGCGAGACGCTTCCCTTGTCGTGATCGTCGGGATTGAAGGATCCCAGGTTGGCGATGAGAAGGTCGGGGAAGCTATCGCTATCAACGTCGACGATCTCCATATGACAAGGATGGGGAGCCTTGGTCACGAGCGTGATACGCGGTTTTTTGAAGCCCTTGGCCACATCGAGCTTCAGAACGAACTTGTGGCGCATATCTGAGAACAACAAGTCCTGTCCCCGACCATCGACTCTATCCACCAGCTTTACACTTGATACCGCGGGGCTTGGGGGAGGAGGGCCTGGGGGTGAGAAACGCGTCTCCTTGAAGGCGATTTTGCTCTTCTCCAAATGGCTCTGTCTGATGGGGATTGTGTCAGGTGCGCGTTTTTGAAACCAAGCGCTCACTTGCTCAGCGGTGAAGCCGTCGAGGGCTTTCCCTTTCATCCCGAGAAACTCGTACATCTTGCTGATGGTGATGGGCCAGACCGCTTTGGGAAGGAGGCCCGGATCGGGAAACTTGTGGCACCTTGAACAGCTCTTTTGCATGCGTTTTGCGACTTCAGGGGAGTCGAGGTTGATGCTGTTTGGCTTTGGCCCGGGGTCGGTGTTCTTCTTTTCAGTGCATGCGCTGAGGAGAAAAAAAGAACAAAGCATCGCGGAGGCGATGAGAGCAATGGGATTGAGAACCCTTGGCTTCACGGTTGTTCGCCTCGACGATGCGTTTCTTGAAGGTTAAAGATTGGGACGTCGATCAACGGCCGTACTTGAGTCTCTCAGCGAGAGGTGGTGGGAGGCCTGCTTTGAGGATCTTCGCCATCGTCTTTTCAACGTCGTATTCGACGCGGTGGATTTCGACTTCCATCTTGTCTGTGTCATAAGTGGCGAAGGACGCACGTGGGTTATCGTCACGAGGCTGTCCGACGCTACCAATATTGATGAGGGCTTTGACACCTTCTTCAATTTTGACAACAGGGTTCAAGGTGTAGGAGATCAAGTCTCCTTGGAAGAAGGTAATCGGCACATGGGAGTGGCCGAGGAAGCAAATCTGGCTCTCAAGAAGTTGGAGAGAGAGATAGGCGTCGTAGGTTGTTTGTATGTAATCGAACAACTCTGGGGAATAGAGCGTGCCGTGAACAACAGTGAAGTTCTCGTGATAATCAACCAAAGGCAGATTATTGAGGAACTTCTTGTCTTCGTCGGTCGTGATTTTCCGGGTCCAGAGGGTGGCTTCTTTAGCGTAGCTATTGAAGTAGTTGATATTCGTTTTACCGATACAAGCGAAGTCGTGATTACCGGCGATGGTCGCCATATTGTGTTCACGAACAAGAGCGATGCATTCGCGAGGGTTGGCACCGTAGCCGACGATGTCCCCGAGGCAAACGATTTTTTCGCACTCTTCTTCTTTGATCTTTTTGAGTACTTCGGTAAACGCTTCGAGATTCGCATGAATATCGGATACGAGAGCATATTTCATAGGGGGTGCTCCGCAAAGACAGAAGAATCAGGCGTTGGATGCTACCCGATTTCCCGAAATTTGTAGACGTAAGAGGCAAGCAATAAACAGAAGAGAACATACCCGAGGCCATAGAGGCAAGTCAAGAAAAGCATTTCCTGAGCAGGCACCAATTGGTCTTGAGATGCGAGGACCGCGGGTTTGACAAAACTCTGCAGTTTAGGCAGCAGACCCACAATAAATCCCAGGAAGGACAGGATTCCCCCGTCATCTTGAAGGGAGAGTTGCAACCAATCAGCGAGATGTCCAACAACGAATAATGAAGCGACTATTGCACTGCTAACAACAAATTTTACATGGGGCGCGACAATCATGGCGCATGCTAACAACACCGCTCCATGAAAAATCTCTCCTATAAGACCCATGAGGG
>JARGOJ010000054.1:6531-18209 GCA_029210225.1 Planctomycetota bacterium | reverse complement strand
GAGGAAGCTCGGGCTTCTTACTCTTGACCCGTTGATTAAGCTCAGAGACCGACATATCCGCGAGATGACTCATAGTAATGACGAGGTCGAAGTCCATATCCTCGATGATATCCAAGGCTTCAGCACCTGTGGATACTCGATGAACGCGGGGAGCGTAGCGCAAGTTCAAGTCGACGTAGCGATCGAGAATCAACTCTGTGAGCTGACCATCTTCTGCGAGAATATAGGAATCGTAGAGGCTTGCGACGAGTAAGAGGGTGCGGATGCGGAAGGACATCAACTCGTCGTAGTGAGTAAAGGGGAGGCGGTCAGCGCCCAATTGCTGAGGCAAGAGAGTCTTAAAGTGGCCACTTCTTGAGCTGTCCATGGGCCTCCAATATTAGTTTTCTGGGGATCAACCGTTGGATTGATCCCCAGAAACAAGTCTTCATGAAAGGCTCATTGATTAGACGAGTCCTTGATCGAGCATGCTGTCAGCCACTTTAATAAAGCCCGCGATGTTTGCGCCGTTGACATAGTTTCCAGAGCATTCAAAGCGCTCAGCGGTCTCATGGCAGGCCTTGTGAATGCTCTCCATGATTCGCTGGAGATGAGAATCGACCTCGTCTCGAGTCCAGCTCATACGCGAGCTGTTTTGGGCCATTTCCAATCCAGAGACGGCAACACCACCGGCGTTCGCGGCTTTTCCAGGTGCGAAGAGCACCTTGTTATCAATAAAGTGATTCACAGCGTCGGGCATTGTCGGCATGTTCGCGCCTTCAAGAACGCAGAAGCAGCCATTTTTCACGAGGTTTTGCCCGTCCTTGCTATTGATCTCGTTTTGAGTGGCCGAAGGAATGGCGACTTGAACGGGTACATCCCAAATGGGGTTGGAGTCTGCGCGGGGGTCCGTCTCGGTGTACGATGCGCCCTTGTAGTGGTCTGCGTATTCTTTAATTCGTCCGCGACGGTTGTTCTTGAGCTTCATAATCCAAGCGAGCTTCTCTTCGTCGATCCCGTCAGGGTCGTGAATGAAGCCTTTAGAATCGGACATGGTGACGACTTTAGCACCCAATTGGAGACACTTTTCAGTGGCATACTGGGCAACATTTCCAGAGCCTGAAACGGAGACGATTTTCCCCTGATAACTGTCGTCACGAGTCTTCAGCATTTCCTGGCCAAAATAGACTGCGCCATAGCCCGTCGCCTCAGGACGAATGAGGCTACCGCCCCAATTTGTTCCCTTCCCCGTCAACACTCCTTCAAAGGCATTGCGAAGGCGCTTATATTGACCAAATAGGTAACCGATCTCTCGACCGCCCACGCCAATATCTCCGGCGGGAACGTCGGTGTTCGGGCCAATGTGGCGAGATAGCTCGGTCATGAAGCTTTGGCAAAAGCGCATGACTTCGTGATCGGATTTACCCTTTGGATCGAAGTCGGAGCCGCCTTTTCCACCACCCATGGGGAGAGTGGTGAGGCTATTTTTGAAAACCTGCTCGAAGGCTAGGAATTTAAGAATGCTGATATTCACGCTCGGGTGGAAACGGAGACCGCCTTTATAGGGCCCGAGGGCGCTGTTCATCTGAATCCGAAAGCCGCGGTTCACGTGAATTTCACCCTGGTCGTCTTGCCAGTTAACGCGAAACATCAACTGCCGCTCGGGCTCGACAATTCTCTCCAAAATCTTCGCAGAACGATACTCTGGAAACTGCTCCAGGACCGGCCACAGCGACTCGACCACTTCAACGACCGCTTGATGAAACTCAGTCTGACCCGGATTCCTCTCGGAGACCCGTTGCATAAATTCCGCAATACCCGAATTCATAACTCAACCTTTCTGAACCAACGTTGGCAACTATCCCCGTTAGGGTACCAAAACACTGAAAAACTTGGAAATCGAAGTCGGTCAATTTCTCACTCGAAGAGCTTCTATCGCCACCCATCGAGGAAAGATTGACCCATAAGGCTCTATTTTGCCCGTTCAACACACAACGCTGACGCAAAGCGTTATAATTTCTTCGGTGGAAGAAGTGTCATTTGCGAGACAGAGATGGGGCGGACAAATTCCTCCTCCCTGACTGTTTTCTTGGCTTATTTCAAAATTTTCAACAGGCGCTTGGTTAGATTATGGGTAATTACGAGAGCAAGACTTTTAATGAATCGGGGCGGTATTCTCAGCTCTCTGAGATAAGTCGCGGCGGGATGGGAATTGTCTATCGGGCGATTGACGAAGAGGGGCAATGCCCAGTCGCCATCAAGGTCATCCAAGATCAAGAGACAGACTTCTCAGAGATCCAACGATTTCGAAGAGAAGCAGATGCGCTCATTCAGCTGAATCACCCAAATATACTCAATCTCAATGATATGAAGATCGAAAACGATAAATTGATCCTCATCCTCGAATACGTCGATGGTCACGACATCGCTGCCTTACAAAAGCTCGGTCAGATTCAGAGAAATCACAAAGCTGATATCACACGAGTCAGTCGTTGGTTTGAAGACATCGCAAGGGGCATGCAGTATTGCCATGAAATGGGAATGATCCATCGCGACATAAAGCCGCACAACATTCTTATTGAAGCTGAGACTGAACGGCCGGTGATCATTGACTTTGGAATCGTCAAGAAGAACAGCCTCCAAACACAAACGCCCACTGGTTTCTCTTTGAGTCTCACCGCTGAAGATGAGGTTCTAGGCACTCCGGCTTTTATGGCTCCGGAGCTGTTCACTGGTGCCGAGGCGACCGCGGCCTCGGACGTCTGGGCTTTTGGCGCCACACTCTTCTTCGCGCTGACCGGAATGGTGCCCTTCCCAGGAGAGAACCCAGTCCAAGTTTACAAGAGAATGATGGAGGGTCCCCCCGACTCCATTCATTCATTCAATTCGAGAGTCCCAGATTGGCTCGAAGAAATTTGCCTTGAGTGTCTTTCTGAAGATCCTCTAGATCGCCCCCACTTCAAGAGAATCATCGAGTGCTTTCAGGAGAAGAAGGCCGCAGGTGTGGGGCCTCCGACGAGCAGAGTGGTTCTTTGGGTTTTGAGCGCGCTCATCCTCCTCACTTCCGTCATCGTTGCCGGCCTCATCATCTTAACTCCCGAACCCGAACCCATCGAATTACCCACTCTGAAGAAGAAGCAGCAGAAGACAGGCAAGACAAAGCCGGGGATCGTCTTACCCAAAGAGAAGAGAGACTATGACCTCCACTACTTTCTAGACGAGCTTTCAGACCCGACCTCACTAACTAGACTGCCAGAAATCAACTACAGTTCGAGGTTAAAGTCGGATATCATCACAGGAGAGAAAGCCGAGATAAAGGTGAGGCGCACGATCTTCAATGTGGCCGGTCCGGGCTGTGTCACTCGCATTTTTCTCAGCCGCAAAGTCGCGCAAGGCAAGCTCTCAATTTTCCTCGATCGGGAGGATACTCCCAGTTTCGAATTCGAATTGAAGGATATGGGACGCGCTGGCTACAAATCGGTTTCAAATCCATGGTTTAAGATTCAATCCGATCGAATGTCAATCTACCTCCCAATCCCCTTCCGCAAACGTTGTAGAATTGTCTTTGTCGGGACTTCCGGCGCTACTTTGAACTCGCTTTACTACAGCATTGACTATCGAAAATATGACGGCGCTCCGGTCGTGACTCTTACCAGGAAAGCTTTAGAATCCTGCCGGCAAAAACTAGATAGCCAGGCCAGCCAGCTAAAGAACTCCGCTCTTTCCCCAGAGAACTCAAAAGCGCTTGTCATTCCTAGAGGAGAAAAGACAGCACTCCTAAAACTCAAATCAAGTGAACAAGAAGGAGGACAAATTCTAAGGCAGTGGGGTCTCCGCTTCCGATTAGAGGAAATGCGAAAGGAAGCCTATGGGCTCATTTTGAGAATCAATATCGATGGGGCAGAGCGAGTTCGAGTTCCGCTGTTGGCTTTTCTAATGATGAATATTACCGATCGGATTGACCCTTTCAAATTTAAGATAAAAAGTCGCTTCACCCAGATAAAGCATAGAAATGACTGGGCCTTTTCCTGCTGGCCTATCGCCTTTCGAGACTCCCTGACAATTGAATTGGAGAATCGCACAAACGTCGACTACAGAATGGACTTTCAGTACCGTAGCGAGCCCTCCCCTTGGACAGACAAAAGTCTCTACTTCACTACTCATTGGAAGAGAGGAGACCGGCTTTCACCGAACTCAACATTTGGGCTCAAGATCGAAAATAATCCCGGCTACTATGTTGGCACTTACCTGACCGTTCACAACCCTGTTAATCTCTGGTGGTCTTATGGCCCCGTGACAATCAACACTTCAGAGCAGAGCCTTGGCAGCCCGAAACCAAGAGACTCAAACATTGCTTTTCAAGAACTGTACTTTGGCGACGAATTTTCACAGGGTATTTCTCAAAGTAGTCGAGAGTTCCACGACGCAAAGAATTCCTATAAAAGCAGTGGCGGTGTTTGGAGTGGAAGTCCTGTCCACGACAGTCGGGGACGGAATGCCTCCACCCATTTTCGCTGGCGAGAATTGGACCGAATCTTCTTCCAAAAGAAAATCGACATTGATTTCCCAAGCTGTCACGAGGGCAGAGAGATCCCTCAAGCGCGAGCAATGATTAGTTTCTTCTATCTGCAGAAGGAAGGCCCTCAAAGCGATCCAGTGGGGTCGACGAAGCTCCCCACACGTTACGATATGCATCCAGGAGAGGAGGGAGGTCCTGGCCAAACTGTTATTGAAGGAGAAGAGATGCTCTGGCGTAAGTCTCCGGACCAAGGTAATGTCGTAAGCAAGATGATGTTTGAATCGGCATCAGTTGGAGCCTTTGGTCATGCCCGCGGAGTCTTAAATTTCAACTGTTTCGGTTGTCTCTATTGGAACTATAGAGAAGGCCAATCAAGAAAGAGAATCACTGTCTTTGCACCGGTGAAGAAGGGTCGCTATAAGGTCTTCTTCGACGGTTTTAGAACGAACAAGAACCCGCTCTTGATCACGCTTAACAACCAAGTCATTCCATCTGAGAAGTGGACGTCACTCGCCCCCACAGAATCCCTTTTCCGTAGAGTTTTTTGGGGGGAGATTCAAGTCGACGGAAAAATCACACTGACAGTTGAATTCAGTGGCAGCAATCCTCAATCCGAAGAGCTGTACCTTGACTACCTTCACTTCGTGCCAGCTTCCTAGTGCTCCGCCATTCTTCTCAAAGCTGTTATAGTATATCGACAGTAAAAGTAGAGACGTTGTGACGATATGAACCGCCGGAGAACTACAGACGCGACTAAGATTTTGCAATCGGTTTTAGATCCGGCCCGATATACGGTTAACGGAGAAATAAGCCGAGGCGGAATGGGTATTATCATTCGCGCCTTTGACAAGGAGCTGCAGCGCCCAGTCGCCGTCAAAATCATCCGTGATAAATACACTCACTCCACTGGTTTTGCTCGCTTCCTTCAAGAAGCCCAAGTCATGGCCCATCTTCATCATCCGAACATAGTACAGATTCACGACATTGGGCAGCAGAGTGGATATGCCTACTTTGTGATGGAGTTAGTCGAGGGCGCCGACTTCGATACCCTTGTTCATTCAGGACGCGCCAGCGCGCCCCATTGGACGTTTATTGCTGAGACTCTCATGAAGGTCGCCGATGCCTTGGCTCATTGCCACAGTCAGGGGCTTCTCCATCGCGACCTTAAGCCTCAAAACATTCTCGTTGAGAACAAGACCAATCGCCCAGTCTTAATTGACTTTGGGCTCGTCAAAGCCGACCGTTCGGAGAGCGGACGACAACTTCAACTCACCGGAGACGGTCAAACAGTCGGCACCCCAGCCTATATGAGCCTTGAACAATTGCAGGCTCACAATCTAAGCTCCGCCGCCGATATCTGGTCTCTCGGAGCGACCCTCTTTTTCGCTGTGACCAAGCGCCCCCCCTACCTTGAAGTCGGCCCTGTCGCCATCTACAACGCCATCCTCAAAGCGCCTCCTCCCCGCCTCCAGAGCCTTCGGCCAGATGTTCCTATCTGGCTCGACGAAATCTGCTCACGTTGCCTCCACCGAACGGCCGACAAGCGCCCCAGCGCCGAAGAAGTCGTCGCCTTCTTCTCGAAGCACATCTCGGCCCTTGGTTCTGAGAGCAGCGACGCGTCCGCGACGGGTTTCAATAGTTACAGCACCGTCAAACCCTCGACACGGCTCCGTCGCGTCACTTGGATTGTGCTTTTCGCACTGATTGGCGGGCTCAGTACAGTGGGGCTTCTAGAGCTTGGACGTCGCATGTCCGTCGCCGATTCAGGGACAAAGCTCGAACACGACTACGTCATTCGCCCACTCATTCTTTTCGCCAACGGCCAGGACGACAAAGCAAAGATCACCAAGGTTCCAGAAGGCCGGGTCGTCAAAGGTCTCGTGAAACGAAGAGGCCACGGACCCACTCGACTTCTCGATATTGAAATTAAAGAGGATAGTCGTTGGCGACGCGTCCTAATCGATGAGAACAATCGTTTCAGCGCCCATATAGAGGGGCTTCACGATCCAAAAGAGCTTCCCCTTCGAATTCGACTCCGCTCCGGAGAATTCATTCATTACACCGTTCAATTTCAAAACCCACGAGCCCGTGAGGCCGTTGACTTCGATTCACTGCTAAGCTCAATGACCCGGTTAGAATCTCTCACGCGCTTGCCAAGTCCGACTTACCAGGCCGGCCGTAAGACTAGTTACAACGCCGCGGAATGGCCAAAGCGCGAACAAAACCCACTGCGTCACATCGACGACTTTGCTCACTTTGTCTCAAAGCGCCAGGGTGGGAATGTTATCGAATACATCCTCTTCGATCGAGAAGGAGTCGGGGCCCTCTCTCGACTTTGGCTCTCTGACGTATTTGGAACAATATGCGTCTATATCGACGATTTAGACGAACCCCTGCTTGTTTCAAACCTCGCATCACTAGGAAAAGGAGAGTTGAAACCCTTTGTCTCCCCCTTCGTCTCTAAATTAGGGAGAGCGTTTACATTAAACTTTCCGTTCCCCTATAAGCGCTTCTGTCGAGTCAGCATTCGAATCAACACGAAATTGAAAGAGCACAAGCGTCTCATTAGAATTCTACGCTACTCAGTAGACCACAAGATGTACCCCGTGGGCACGGTCGTCGAGTCTATAAAGAAGAACGATTTATCAATCAAGCGCAATCGCATTCTATCTGTCGCAAAGCAACTCACTCGGCCACCAAGCTTCTCGGCAGAGGTCATTCAATCTCATATTATAGAACGGTCAAAGTCGCAGGAATTGATTTCAATTGTCAATCAAGACCGTGCTCAAACCCTTACGCATTTCCGTATCAAGATTAAAAAACGACGCCGTCAATTGCTCCAAGACCCGCTCAAGTTAGTGCTTCGAGTCTTTTGCGACGAGCAACAAACGGTTGAAGTGCCGCTGCTTGCATTTTTTAGCGCCCTCCCCAACATGGCTCCTTATCGAACTCGGGGAACCTCCATTGATAAAGATGGATGGCTACACTGCTATTGGCCAATGCCTTTTAAAAAGACGCTTCGAGTGGAGCTTATCAATCTATTCGACAAGTCCATCTCCGTTGATGTCAGCTACAGTAAAGACAGTTATTTCTGGACCAGTCAGAGCCTCTACTTTCATGCACTCTGGTCGTCCAACCCAGCGATAAACACCTCAAAAAAGACGATGTACCATGTCGCCAAAATCAATGACAAAGGACGCTATGTAGGCACTCTGTTAAACGTCCTGAATCCAGTCGCATCTCACTGGGCCTACGGAAACGATTACTTCCAAGTCGACTCTCAGAGTATTAAGGAGTTAAACCCCGGGCCAGAGACAGACGGATACTTCGGATTCCGATTTGCAAAGAAAATGAAAGCGACCGACTCGAAGCCTCGCGCCAATGATCAATACATTAGCTCTTTTCAATTCTGTAACAGCTCCAGCAGCAACACCAACGAAGGCTTCTTCTCCTTTGGCCGATGGCACGTCCTCGACGACATCCCGTTCCGGAGTCGCCTGAGCTTCGCTATAGAGCAGTCCCATATCAGCTCGCGGATAAAAGTGGCCTACTCTTCCATACATCTTTACTATGGGCAAAAACTTCAGGGCAGCATTCCCAAAAGATTAATCCAAGACGAACTGGGCTTCCCAACGGTCGCAGACCTCGTTCGCTTCACAGCGAAAAAGCGACGAGAGATTATTATCGAAGGAGAGTCTTTATTCCCAAAACAGAAGAAGGGTGTTTATCACCGCGACACTTCGGTCATATTTATCGACCGTGGTAAGGATGTCTCCCTCGGCACAAGAGACGATTATTATTGGAGTGGCGAGAAGGAACTCACCTGGCTGGCGCGGCGCAAGAACGCCGTTTTAGAGCTGCCTTTCAAAGCTCGCCCAGGACGCTATGAGGTCAAGCTAAGACTCACCTCTTGGTTTAAGTACGGAAAACACAAGCTTCGAATCAATGACGGCGCGAGCAAAATCGTCGACTTGTATACTCCCATTCAATCTCCAATGAAGGAGATATCTCTGGGGGAGATTCAATTGTCCGAAAAGAACACTCTCACGGTCCAGTCTGTGTCCATGCCCCGAGACGTTAAGAAGGAATACCGCCTCTATGGTTTCGGCTTGGACTACATCCGCCTCATCCCCCTCGACTGATGCGATTGGTTTTCAGCGCAGCAGGAAGTCGACCGCTCCCGCTAAGTCCTCTTGTACTGAGAGTAAGCCCGGATCTCGCGGGTCAATCTTCTTCAAAGACTTCTCACCATATCCCGTGCGAACAAGGATAAAGGGAACCCTCGCATTTTTAGCCGCTAGGAAATCGGTCACGTTGTCACCGACAAAGACCGCCTCACTTGGGGCCGCCTTATAATCGCTGAGCGCCTTTCTTAACATCAAGGCCTCGGGTTTGCGGCAACGGCAGCCCGCCTTAGGATTATGCGGGCAATAGTAGACATTCATAAAGCCGCCTCCCCTTTGATTCAGTCGCTGCTGCAAGGTCGCGTGGATATGACGAATCCGCGATTCCGGAACCCACCCCCGCCCAATGCACGATTGATTCGTAATGAGCGCAGGCACCAGACCATTCTGACAGAGCCGAATGATGGCATCGAAGGCGCCAGGTAAAAATTGAAATTGATGATAATTATGAATGCAGTCAGGGCGGTTCTTATTCACCACCCCATCCCGATCCAAAAACACGGCTCTTTTGACAACCATCCTAAGCTCTAACTCTCGTTAAATTCACAAAATTGAAAATTGACTGAACTAAGCAAAATCAACCCTTTAGAAACTTTACAACATTCGGCGCAAAGTGCCGAGAGAAGCTGTAAATTGAAATCTGCGGTGGCACTCCTAGAGCCGTCGGGAAGACCGAGCCGTCACAAACGAAGAGCCCCTTCATACTGTGATGCTCGCCAGTACAAGCGACCACCGACGACTTTGGGTCATCCCCCATTTTCAAGGACCCCATGGGGTGGACGCCAGTTAGGGCAAGGTCATAGTCGGGAATTCCCCGCGCTGCAATCTTAGAGATTTGACCTTCGTCCCCAATGATAATGGGGTCAAAATGCGGCACAACGACCTCTTTGGCTCCGGCCGCCAAAAGTATCTTTGATGCGCCCTCAAGGCCCATAACAAGTTGCTTCTTATCGACATCGGTGAGTGAGTGATCGATGTTTATGCGGCCCTTGCCCTTCCAACGAACAGTACCAGAGCCTTCTTCGTCGAGCATGACAATGATCGCGGCCATGTGGCGATACTTTCGCATGAAGGCCATATGCGTCGCGCCAAAGCCCGGCGCCATGGCGGCCGTGCCTATCGGATGAGCAAAGCCCGGAACCATCCAGATGTTTTTATTGTCGTCGTTGTGGTCAAGGAATTCCGTGCATTCATAGGATTGAGGAATGCCGCGCCAGCCATCGACCCTATCTTCAAAGACCCCAGCGGCGATCACTCCGGGATGGCAGCGGAAATTTTGCCCGGTCAAACCGGCTTGGTCTTTAATTTTGCTTGCTTGGAGTAGCGCTGGAGATCGCACCGCGCTTGCCGCCAAGCAAACCGCCTTGGCCGTGAACTTAAATGAGAGTCGCTTCTTACCGGTTTCTTCATCAACAATTGAGCCAGCGACGCCAGTGACAGCCCCATTCTCATTGAGAATTTGTTCCGCTCGAAAGCCGCTGTATACACGCGCACCGAATTCGAGAGCCTTAGGAATGAGGACCTTCGCCGAGTTTTCCTTCGCATCGTAGGCGCACCCGAGCTCGCAGAAGCCGCTACGTTGACAGTTCCTTCGATTGTGAGAGAGGAAGCCGCCTTTATAGCCAAGCTTCTCGATGCCCTTCTTGAAGAGGGCGTTCCCCTGATTCATCTCGGAGGGGCCCATTTTCTGGACATTTAGCTCGGCCTCCGTCTTCTCGAAGGCGGCCTTCATGTCTTCAGGGAGCGCCCCTGAGACTTTGTGTTCTTTGTGCCAGCGCTTTAACAGCGCGTCGGGAGTTCGGCGACAGAGATTGGTATTGTGAACCGTCGACCCTCCCACTCCAATTCCTGAAATGATGCGAATCTTTAAGTCGGCTGTCGCCTGAGCCCCCCGCTGTTGAAACAGACGCTCGAACATTTCGTCTTCAAGTTGATTGAAATCTTTCGGGCGATGGTTCGCCCCCATCTCTATGGCGACGACGTCGAGTCCAGCTTCTGCCAGCTCCCGCGCCATCATGCCGCCGCCTGCGCCGGTCCCAATCACGACGACGTCGCAACTACCTTGAAGATCACTCTTAAGTGTCGAGGCTTCTATGATTGCCAATTTACTTGCCTCCGCTTTGTTTCTTCACAAGAGGACCGTCGTAGCCGAGCATATCCCAGGTTTTCGGATGGCGATAGTAGGCCATCACGCAGAGGCCCTTTAACGCACTGAAGCCCTGCTTCCGCAGCCCTAATCGACTCCGCGCCCAGTTTCCCAAGACCTTGTCTTGCTGTTTGGCGCTCATCCGCGTGAAGCGAGAGAACTGAAAGTCCATCACCGGGCCAGCGTGTTCGATGGCGTTGAGGAGCATGAGAAAGTCTTTTTGGACCCAAGAACTTTGCCGGTGTAGGTATCCATCGATCCACTCAACAACACCGACTTCATTGGCCTCAGGAGCGCCGTCTTCGTCAGAGGCGAGGACCCTGGCAGCGATCGCCTGGAGGACGATGAACTCTTTCGCGCCTAAAATTTTCAGGGCCTCGGCTTTTTCTTTCTTTAGCTCATATCCAGACTGCTGATAGGCAAAAACACCGCCCATCCCTAAAATCAGACCTCCAAACAGACCTCGCTTAAGCAAAGATCGTCGGCTCAGTCCTTCTGTCTCTTTAGGAAGCTTGTCATCCGGCG
The DNA here is from genome assembly GCA_029210225.1 of Planctomycetota bacterium. Lineage (GTDB taxonomy): Bacteria > Planctomycetota > J058 > J058 > JARGOJ01 > JARGOJ01. The sequence goes on along the minus strand of JARGOJ010000054.1, from coordinate 6,856 downwards.
GGTTTTCTGGAACATCTGTGTTGGACATGGCGCAAGTTCACCCCTGTTCTTTTCGAAACATGGTAGCTTAAAATCAACACTTTCAATCAGGAAAGAAAATCAATGGCGGTCTTACTTATTCGGATCAAGGACCTCGTCGAGAAGTCCATGGATCAGCGCAAGTTCGATAGCGATAGCGTTCTTGTCGGTCGCAGCGCGGAGTGCGAGCTGGTCCTCGCCCAGAAGAAAGTCAGTAAGCACCACGCGGAGATTACGATCACCGACGGGGTCGTCCATGTGATGGATTTGCGGAGTCGAGAAGGTGTCTTCGTCAATGGAAAGAAGA
>JARGOJ010000054.1:0-6521 GCA_029210225.1 Planctomycetota bacterium | reverse complement strand
GCTCGGGTCTCGTCGAAAGACGTGATCGGAATCGGTGACTATCGTATCCGCGTGGCCGCGAAAGAAGACTCAACCCGCGCTGCCAAAAGTCCTTCTGTTCGAAGCCGGGCTGAAACCGAAGCCTCTTCACGCCGCAATCGACGAGAGCGCCATGATCCCTTCGATGGCGAAGCATCACCGGCCCCATTACCACCGACTCCTTCTTCTCCACCCTCGCCCCCCAAGCCCCCGAAGAAAGTAGAACAAGAAGAGGTCGTTGATCAGAAGAGCATTTGGGGCGACGACGCCGAGTTCGGTTTTCTTCTCGAATTTCTCAGCCCGATCAAGAAATATCTCCTCGATCCCGATGTCAGCGAGATCATGGTCAATGGACCAGGCCAGGTCTACGTTGAAAAGTCAGGACGATTGATTCTCACAGATGCCCGTTTCCCCAGTGATGCCTCGTTGATCTCTGTGGTCCAAAACATCGCTCAGTCCGTGGGCCGTAAGATTGACGAACGGAACCCCATCCTCGACGCTCGCCTCCCTGATGGATCTCGTGTCAACGCGGTCATCATGCCCTGCGCCCGACGAGGAACTTACATCGCAATTCGTAAGTTCATGCAGGGGAAATTGACCATTGAAACTCTAATTAAATACGACGCTGTCACCTATCACGCCGCTGAATTCATCTCGGCCTGCGTCCGAGGCAGCCTCAACGTCGTCGTGTCCGGTGGAACAGGCTCGGGAAAGACAACCTTGCTCAATATTGTCTCCGACTACATTCCCGAATCAGAGCGTATCATCGTTATTGAAGATGCGAGTGAATTGCGACTCGGACAAGAGCACCTGCTCACCATGGAAACTCGCCAACCCGATCCCAAGACCGGCAAAGGCAAGGTCACCATTCGCGATCTTCTCCGCACCTCTCTCCGTCTTCGTCCCGACCGAATTGTTATTGGAGAATTGCGGGGCGAGGAAGCCTTTGACCTCCTCCAGGCTTTTAACACCGGTCACCGAGGCTCAATGACGACGGTTCACTCGAACGGACCGAAAGACTGCCTCTCCCGCGTGGAAATGCTCGTCACCCTGGCCGGGCTCGACATCCCTCTGCGCGCCATTCGAGAACAAATTGCCAGCGCGGTGGACTTTGTGATCTACACCGCCCGACTTCACGATGGATCTCGCAAGATCACCCATATCACCGAGGTCTTGCACCTGTCAGAGTCTGGGGGCTATGAGACGAATGATATTTTCAAATTCAAACGACACTCGACCGGTCCCGACGGGAAAATACACGGCGCCCTTGAGCCAACCGGAAATTTACCGACGAATTTGGACTACTTCGAGAACGAAGGAATTGAGTTTCCCAAAGATTTCTTCAGCCTCGACTACAAAGTGAACCGATAAAGAAGACACGGGTTAAATTCAGATTGTGGCAGAGTGTTGCTAGGATAAAGAGAGCTCAACGAACAAAGGAGACGTTTAATGGTGTCCATTCCTCTTTCAGTGCTAAAAAACGTCGCAATCAGGCTCCTAAACGTCAGCGCAAACCGCGTAAGCAACTCGTTTGGGGGCGAAACGCTGCTCTTAGACCCGACTGTTCGATTGCCGAAAATCAATCGTCTCTATGAACTCGCCAAGGATAATCAGTGGAATTACTCTGATTACGAGGCCCGAGCCCGAAAAGACGACCTCACTCAGTTAACCAAGGAAGAACGGGTCGCGATCTCAAGAGTCGTAAGTCAGTTGTACTACGGCGAACGGGGCGCCCTGCTCACATCCTCTCAATTAGCCACAATGGTCCCCGACCAAGAATCGTCGGCTTTCCTCACCACCCAAAGCTTCGACGAAGCGCGGCACATGGAAGTCTTCGCTCGCATGGCTAGCCGCCTCGACCAGCTTCATCCCGTCAACCCTTTCCTTCAGCTTCTGCTCACCGATTTACTCCGCACGACCAGTCTCATTGAAAAAATGATCGGCATGAACCTCTTGGTCGAAGGCCTCGCGCTCTCCGTCTTTCACCATCTCATCAAGGTCTTCAAGTCGCATCCTCGGCTCCAGACGGCCTTTGACCAGGTCCTCATTGTAGAGCCTGTCGAGGCGATCGTCCGCGACGAGTCTCGTCACGTTGGCTTTGGAATGCTCTATCTCCCAGAGCTCGCGAAGAAGCTCTCGATGCGCCAACGTATACAAGTCAAAGCTCGGCAACTGCTCTGGCTGGCGCTGCTTTATGGCTCGGTTAAATATCACGAGAAAGATGCCGCGCTCGTGGGGCTCAACTACGTCGACATACTGACGAAAATCTTGGGTGACCATGACAAGCGCGTTCAAGAAATGGGACTCTCCGTTGTCTTAAGCGGCGGCAAGCTTCACCACTTGATTCCTGTCTTTGATGGGATTATCAACACTCTCCTACAACAAGAGATTGTCGTGCAACAATTTGACGGTCTCCAAGCCGCCTAACTTGCTCCTTCGTTTAGTTTTGGTCGTCCAGAAAATTGAGAGGCCCATGTTTCGAGAACAATGTGAAAAAGAGATCGTCGACCTCCACAGGTTCTTTGAGAGCTGGTTCAAAGCCAGTGTCGAGAAGAATCAAGACGTCTTTCAACGTCTCGGCACATCCCTTCACGAAGACTTTTCCTTGGTCTTTCCAAACGGAGAACTTCTGAGCCGACAAGGAGTTCTCGACCGCGTTTATAAGGCCCACGGCTTAGAGAGCGCGAATCCTCGCTACTTTCGGATCTGGATCGACAAGATTCAGTGCCGCTACGAGACCGAAGATCGCTGCCTCATGACCTTCGAGGAGTGGCATGAGGACAATGGATCAATCAGCGCTCGCATAAGCTCGGCTTGGTTTCAACGCCTCAAGGGACTCCCCAACGACGTCCAATGGCTTCACCTCCACGAAACCTGGCTTCCGGGTAGAGAAACTCACGTGAAAGGCATCTGAGCCGTTCGACTCCGATGCACTAGGCTGGAAGCGCCATGGCCGGAATCGCGTAAAAGCATTGTTTAGACCGAGCCTTCCGCATAGAATAATGGAGCGCGTCACCGCTACCAATCGGGCGAGGGTATGGCTCTAAAAACACACTCTGACGAGGCGATCTCCAAAATCGTCTTAGGGAACTCATACGTCTCTCAGAAGGCCCTCAAGAGCACCCGTGAGTTCCGTGACAAACATCATCCCAATAAAGACCTCGCAGAGGCACTCTTACTCAAAGGTCACCTCACAAAACCTCAACTTGCGATGGTTCGACGCCTCGTCAAAATGAACCGCCGTGGCGATTCAGCGTCCCTCAAAAAACAAAAAGCCTCCAGCGCTCCTCCTCCCCTCATTCAAGAAGCCGTCGCTTCAGAGGACGAAACAAAACTACTCAAAGCCAGCCCGGGTCATAAGAGCCTCACCCAATGCGGCCGCTACACACTCAAAGAAAAGATCGCCCGAGGAGGCATGGGTGTTATCTACAGCGCGGTTCATCCCGACCTCGACAAGGACTTTGCAGTTAAGGTTCTCATTGACGGACTTGACGCTCCCGCCGAAGCCATTGAGCGCTTCCGGCGCGAAGCTAAGGCCGCTGCACGATTGAATCACCCCGGCATCGTTCGAGTCTATGACTGCGGAACTGAAGAAGGCTTCCCCTATCTCGTCATGGACTTTGTCAAAGGGCGACCCCTCGACGAAATCATTAAGAATGACGGGGTCGCTCCTCGACGAGCAGCACAGATCACTTTTCAAATGGCGGAAGGCCTTGACCACGCTCACAAACAAAACCTCGTCCACCGGGATATCAAACCTGGAAACGTCCTTATCGATCAAGAAGGACAAGCCCTCATCACCGACTTCGGAATCGTTAAGGAGTTGACCGGCGACGCGAAGCTCACCCGTACGGGCTTTACTCTCGGCTCCCCCTGCTACATGTCCCCAGAGCAAGCGGTCGGAGATCACGACTTAATCGGGCCCGAGTCGGACGTCTATTCGATGGGCGCCACCCTCTACGAAATGCTCGTCGGGGTGCCACCCTTTCAAGGGGACAGCATTCACGTCATTATGCAGAAGGTGGTCGACGAAGAGCCCTTGCCACCACGCAGTTTGAACCCAGCGATCCCCCTCGACTTGGAGTGCATTGTCCTTAAGGCGATGGAAAAAGAGATCCATCTTCGCTATCCAACGGCTCGCGATTTTTCCCTAGACCTGCAAGCTTTTCTCAAAGGTGACCCCGTCAGCGCCAAGCCCGCCAGCGCGATGGCCCTGGTGCGCAGAGGGGTCAAGCGCAATAAAGTGGCGGTTGGATTCTCAACCTTGCTGGTGCTTGTCGTTTTGGCCTTCACGGGGATCTTCATCAATATCCGCCTCTCCGATCGAGCAGAGCGCCTCGCCGAAGCGGAAGGGCACGCCCATCGCGCACGGGCTTACATTGATGAAGTCCAGGAACTCCATAAGAATGGCAAGACATACGAAGAGCGCCTTAAATACTACGATGCAATTAACGCCTATGAGGCCGCGCTCCAACTTCAACCTGATGACCCAGCCATCAAGGCCGAGCGAAACCAAGCGATCCTCGCCCTCGGAGATCGGCTCTTAGAGAGTAATCTATTCGAATTTGCCTATTTCGTCCTGCGACGACATGACGACTACGAGAGCAACTCTGACATTAAAGAGAAGGTCTATGTCGCGCAGAAATCAGAGTGGGTCAACCGCGCCAAAGCACAGGCTGATCAAGGAGCCTACGACGACGCCATTAAGATTTATGAGATGGCGATTAACTACTTCCGATCAGTCCGACTAAACGCGTCATTCTTTGAGAGCGAAGTCAAGCGACTCAAAATCGAGAGGAAGGCCAAGAGCCTAAAGAACAAGGTCTCCAGCGCAATTCAATTAGCCAGCGACAACCTTAAACAAGGCCAGAAAATTGGCGCATTAGAGGCTTACACGACGATTATTAATGTGAAAGGGATACCAGAGTCAGTCACCCTCGCTTACAAAAAGCTCGTCAAAGAGCTCGATACTGAGCTGGCCAATTCCATCGAAAAGGCTCAAAACGAGCGCTCCCGCTTTGTGTCCAGCCAGGGACAGGGAAGCTTCTCAAAGCAGTGTCAATCAACGGTCATTAAGATGCTCAAGGTCGCCGACGATCATCTGGCAAAAGCCAAAGCGATCCGAAAATCCCTCAAGTTCCGCCCCAACTCACCGAGTGTAAGACTCGCTTCTAATCTTTATAAAAAAGGTCGCGAATTATCCGAAGCGGCCAGCGTCAAAGACCTCCTTGAAAAGGCCCGACGCAAAGCGCTTGACCTTAAAGCGGAATCATTCTCAAGCAAAACAATGACTGAAGCCCGCAATTTCGAGCGCGAAGGAGACAATCACTTCAAAGATCAGAAGTACAGCCTCGCCGCGAAGAAATACAATCAGGCTTACCACGCCTATACTTCAGCAGGAGACAAAGCCCGCAGCGAATTTGACCTATCAAGAATTCGCTTCCTCGCCCAGGAAGTGAAAGAGAAAACCATCAAAGCGCTCCCCAAAAACCTCATGACGAAAACATTGAAGAAGGCACTGAAACAAGCAAAAGAAGCGGAGACACAATATCGCCAATCCAATTTCCGAATTGCCAAAGATCTCTTCAAAACTGCGACCGCTCTCTTAAAAAAAGTCTTGGCCTCAGCAGCGTTCATCAATGAGGGGCACTTGCTTAAGAAAAAAGTATTGAAGCTCATTCAACAATGTCAAAGCGACTTCGCGATCGATTACGCGAAGAGCAGTTATGAAGACGGGCTCATTAGTTTTCGTGAGGGCGAAGGTTATTTCAACCTAGAGAAATACGACGAGGCGATCACGAAATACACCCTCGCCAGTAACTTCCTAAATCGCGCCGCGAAGCGCGCAGCCACCAAAGCCAAACCTCGTCACGCGTCGAATGTAGCCAAAGCCAGAGCCTTGCAAGCCCGGGACAAAGCCATTAAGCAGGGAAAAAAGGACTCCTATCCATTCATTGACGCAAGCAAAGACGTCAAAAACGCTGAGAAATATGAGAGCGCCAAGAAGTGGAGCTACGCCACTAAATACTGGGACAAAGCATACGACCACTACCTTAAAGCCCTCGGGATTAAGTAGTGGTCCATCTATTTATCGAATTGGAACTGCGAAACCATCCATGACTGACTCCCTCCCCATCCCCAACATTCCCACTTTAGATTTGAGCCCTGAAGAATTACACAGAGTCATGCCTAAATTTGGCCACGCTGGGCTTCGTCCTGCAAGCTCCTCCAAAGCTCCTGCGCTCCCTGGAAAGATCTTACGGCTCAGGCTGGGAATGAATCCCAATTCGTCCTCTGTGGGCACCAACGTCATTGTCTTTATGTGGACTCTCACATCCTGCGCCGCCATTTTCACCATTGCCTCCGGTCTCCTCGCGGCCCGTTTTGCAGACAGCGAAGAGGCTGACGCGCCAGCGCCAAGCCGGGAAGAGACCCCTGAGAATCATGGCTGACAAACCGCGCTATCGATACGAGCGTTTTGGGGGAATCTTAGCGACCAACTC
>JARGOJ010001082.1 GCA_029210225.1 Planctomycetota bacterium | reverse complement strand
TCCGAGAGCGCCATTGCAAATCCCTATCTCTTTCTGTCGCGGTGTTTGGATAGCACGGGGAACTATTACTTCCGGGAGAGATACTACGATCCTGTGAGAGGACGTTTCTTAGAGCGGGATTCCAAGAACGACGAATTAAACCTGGGGAATCTCTATACCTTCGCCAGCAATAATCCTCTGACTTATACAGACCCCTGGGGAATGAGCGGTCAAGCGGGAGGCAATGGATTCTATAAACAGGCGGGCAAGCTCGGTTTGGCGTTCTTAAAGGGGATTGGCAAGGGAGTTTGGAACAACCTTACTGGAATGTTCAGCATGCCCAACCTGCCAAGTTGGAGTTCGATTAAGAGTCTCATCTCCCAGCTTTGGAACGATCCCTCGGGGATGTTCAAGAAGATGTTCAAAGATCTCCGGGCCAAGAGCGCCGAAGAGTGGGCGGAAATGGCCGGGGAGATGTTCGTCGACCTCGTCATTAGCCTCCTAGCCGGCGGCGCAGGTCTGGGTAAGATCGCGGCCAAGCTCGGCAAGAAAGCCATGGGACTCCTCGTTAAGGGCCTCTCAAAGATCAATCGAGCGGCGAAACGGGCCGGGATTCGAGTGAAGATCGGCGGCAAGTGTATTTACAATGCCTGCTTCGTAGCGGGAACCCTGGTCTTGCTGGGCAATGGTGATTTTAAGGCCATTAAGAAAGTCCAGGTTGGCGATCGGGTCCAAACGAAGCAATTCGATCAAAAGCCAGAGCCCGAACCAGAGATTGACCAAGACTGGGTTGTTGTCTCAGTCCGTATTCCTTCTAAATCCGGTAATGCCGAAGAAGACGGGGAATGCACATTACTCAGGTCTAGGGCATGGTTTGACAAGCATTACAGCAAAGAGAAGAAGGCTGTTTGGCTTCAGTTTGGTGAAACCCAGACAATTGGCTGGTATCCCGTTCTTTCTACCAAGGAAGCCTCTAAACCGAAGACTGGGAATGGGCGCCTGGTTCTGTCCACAATCAATCGTGTTGTTTGCAATGTCTACGAACTCAAGATTGTCGGGCTGTCGGAGACGATCAAGGGAACCGGCAACCATAAATTCTGGAGCGAAGATCGCCAGGATTGGGTTCCGCTGTGTGCTCTGAAACTTGGTGAGCGCTTATTGCTCAAGAGCGCTGTCAAGGCCCATGTTGAATGGGTGAAGCGGGTTGCTGGAAAGTTCAGGGTCTATAACTTTGAAGTTCAGGGTATCCACAATTATTATGTCGGGCTGATAGAAGCCTTAGCTCACAACAACAATGACGACTGTGTTACATTTATGAGAGCGACTAGGAAGAGCAAGTCGATCAGGCCAGCGGGATCGGTGAGCCAACTCGATGGGAAGAGCGGCGAAGAGATAAATCGAATGGCTCGACAACACATGAAGGGAACATTGCCGGGACCAACTGGAGATAACTCTAGCAGTCCATTCCTTAGTGGTACAGAAAACCTGAAAGACTTGAAGGATCAAGGAGATTGGGAAACCATGAATGCGCTGTATTCTTCTCCAGATTTACTTGTGGCAAAGGTTCCTCGGAAGCATGTTATTCAGGCAAAAGATGTTTTTGAAGACGCCTCGGAGCTATCAAGGCTGGAAAAAGAAGTCCTATACCACGGCCCAAATTTGCTGAGTCACCCACACAATTGGCATCCGAATCCATACTATGACAAGGATTACAAACCTCTTGGTCTTGGTGGCTTTGGCCAATAATGGTGTTTAGGCGCTTATATTGAGTTAGGAAAGTTTGAACATGAAAATTGATATCTCTTTGTTGAATGATCTAATGCCAGGTCTTCCGCTGATCATTTGCCCGCAAACAGAATTTCTGACTGAACGAGATAAATATACGGCGCAGCTCTTACATATTTCTAGGCAATTAAAGGAATGTCTCGGGGATTGCAGTGAACTAAGGCGATTAGGTTTGTTTTGGGGGACAGCCCACGATATCCAAACTCAAATCCTTGTTTTGGAATTCGAGGGCCGTCTACAATTCTATACCATATGGAATAGTGAGTGGCAGAGCCAGACAGACTGGAGTTCCATTAAACTCAGGGGAACCCTTCATGATTGTCTTAACTGGATGGCTGGTCAACCAGGATCGATCATTATTAGCCCTCATATTGATCGATATTCTCACTTCTTGTGTCTCGATTCTTCTAAAGCCGTGCTTGCTGTGTATTCAAGTAACAGCTCTCGGTCAATTGGGGCTCCATATGAATCGCTAGCGGGGGAGATTGTTGAGTGGAGGAAACAACATCGAGGGCCAAGCTATTGAAACATTGAGGCAACTTCTGAATGCGCCGAGAAGTTGGCTTACTAAACTGTCGGAGCAAATTTGTTAGTAGGTAAGCACTATACGAAACACGTTCCTGAGCCTGCATCGCAATGGTTTGTATTTTGGTAGGTCTTGACCATTTCCAAATCCAGTTGGAGTTCGTTATGGCCAAGCAAAAGAATCACGCGTTTTATCGCCGCCTCTTCAAGTCCAGAAAACCTGGGCAATCCCTTGCTGATCTCGCTCGTCAAAACCGCATCGAGCCACGCCGTCTTTATTCCTACCGCTCTTATCTCAAGCGTCAGGAAGAAAAATCCGAAGAGCCCGCTTCTTTGCCAGCCTTTCTTCCGCTGGTTCTCAAGCCACAGGTGAATCCCTCAGACACTCACTCTTTCGATCTCGCCATTGAAAGGCTCGGCAATTTAACTATCCCCGCCGACTTTGAAGGAATCCGCCCAGAAGTAAGCGTTCAAAACAGCCAGCCGAAATCTGTTAGAAGCGAAGAGTTCCTAAACCTCTGACAGCAGGACTCTTCATGACACGGTTATCCGACTCTGAGTGGGACGATCTCCTGGATCGATTCCACCAATCTGATCTGACTCAGCAGCAGTTTGCCCGAGAGCACGATCTCAACATTCACACTTTCCGGGGGCGCCTCTACAGAACTCCTTCGTCCAATTCGCAATCCAATCTTTCGCCTT
>JARGOJ010000053.1:11713-18255 GCA_029210225.1 Planctomycetota bacterium | reverse complement strand
GACCAGCTCAACAACACCAGCCAATACTTGGAGAACGTCATTGAATGTATGGGAGACGCCCTCGTTGTCACAGATGGCATGGGCGTTATCACCAAAGTGAACGATCCCCTCCTCCGAATGCTCGACTATAGCGAAGACGAGCTCCTCGCCCAAAACAGTGAGATGCTCTTCGCCGGGCCAAGCCCCTTTACTCAGTCTTCCCAAAAAATCCTCTATAGGGAATTTACTAAGAACTGTGACACTTCTTTCCGAGCGCGAGGCGGCGACGAAATACCGGTTTCGCTGACCATTTCATTGTTGATGCACAAGAACGGCTCCCAAGAAGATCACTTTGGGATTATCTATGTCGCCCAGGACATGACCGAGCGAAAGCGCTACGAAAAACAATTGATTGACGCAAAGTTACTCGCTGAGGACGGCGCGAGGACCAAAGCGGAGTTCCTCGCGACTATGAGCCATGAAATCCGAACGCCCATGCACGGCGTCATTGGCATGACGGACCTGCTTCTCGACACGGACCTCAACTCGACACAAAGAAAGTTTATCGAGGTTATTCGAGTCAGTGGTAATTCACTGCTTGCCTTGCTCAATGACATCCTCGACTTTTCCAAGATTGAATCGGACAAGCTGGAGTTAGAGATTCAACCCCTCGAACTAAGACCCCTCGTTGAACAAGCGGTTGAGCTCTTCTCTATTAAAGCGGCAGAAAAGAACCTGGAGCTTGCCTACTATATTGCGCCAAGCATTCCCCAGTTCGTGCGAGGCGACCCTATTCGCATTCGTCAAGCTCTCGTGAATCTCATTGGGAACGCGATCAAGTTCACAGACTCTGGAGAAATCTCGATTCGCGTGACGCCATTGAGCGAAGCAAAGAACAAGATTGAACTCCAATTCTCCGTTGAAGACACCGGTATCGGCATTGAAAAAGATCGCCTGGCCTCGATCTTTGAGAACTTTGAGCAAGCTGACAATAGCATCTCTCGCCGCTACGGAGGAACGGGTCTCGGCTTGACCATTAGTCAGAAGCTCGTTCGTCTCATGGGTGGCAAAATTTGGGTGGAGAGTAAAGTCGGCCTCGGTTCAACCTTTCACTTCACGATCTCCACCACCCGCAGCCTCGCGCCTGCCGAAGCCCCCTTTAGGGCTCTCTTGCCCAAGCTTAAAGGCAAGCGCTTACTCATTCTAGAGCGGAATGCAACCAGTCGAAAAGACCTCCACCATCAATGCCTCACCTGGGGCTGCGAAGTCTACACCTGCGAATACCTCTCGGCAGCCAAAGATTGGCTCAAGCAAGACATCCCTTTTCACGCAGTCTTACTCGACGAGAACTGCCTTGGGGATGGAGCGGGAGAAGAAGGAGAACAAGCCTACACGGTCGACGAGCTAAAAATGAGCTGCGACGCTATGAACTGCGAAATCATCAACCTGCGCTCCATATCCAGCCAAGCGAGCGAGAGCTTCAACGGTCGCAATGAGCTGGTCAAACCGGTCAAGAAGAAGGAGCTTTACAACGCGCTCATGCAAGTGATTCACGGCTGCGAGCGAAGTATTATGAACAGCGGCTCGGCTGAAATTTCTCCTTTTGAAGCGACCCTGGGCAAGAGCTTTCCTGCGCGAATCCTAGTTGTTGAAGACAATCCAATCAATCAACAACTCGCCATTCATAACTTTGAAAAATTGGGCTATCGTATTGAATTGGCCAGCAATGGTCAAAAAGCCCTCGCCGCCCTTGAGGTGAAGGTCTTTGACATCGTCTTTATGGATTTGAGAATGCCAGACATGGGAGGCATCGAAGCGACTCAACACATTATTAGTAATTTCTCAGCCACCAAGCGGCCCCGCATTATCGCGATGACCGCCGACGCCCAGGCCAGCGTTCATAAAGAATGTGTCGAGGCGGGCATGGACGACTTCCTAACGAAACCGGTGAAAATTAGAGACCTCATTCGAGCTCTCAGGAAATGGGGCCCCTCGCCTAATTCCTTGGAAAAACAAAGCAGTCGATTAAGCTCAAAAGAGCTAAAAAGTCCTTCCCGTGTTATTGACCCGAAGTCTATTGAGAACTTGAAAATGGCCTCCAGGGATCCGCGATTCGTCGGGCGCCTCATTGGCATGTTTCTCAGTCAAGCCCCTAAATTTCTTCAGCAAATTGAAACGGGCCTGGCTAACAACGACTTCCATATGATTCGCGCCGCTGCGCACAACCTTAAAGGAGACAGCAGCAACTTTGGCGCAAAGGCCCTTGGTGAAGTCGCTTCAAAAATTCAAGATCTCGACCCGAGTAAAATCAATCTATTGCGAGAGCATATTCCCCAATTGAAGGAAGCCTACAAAATCGTTGAACAAGAGCTGAAGAAAGTCGCCAAAGAAGAGCAGCGGAAGTCCGGTGTGAAATCGAAACCTAGCCACGACTAAGCGCCAAAACTCCTCCGTCAATACCCGCCCCAAATTGAATTAAGGGACCATCCCCCGAGGACAGTCCCTTAACATCCATTGAAAGCTCCTCGGAGTTATTTAACGAGCTTCGCGGCTTCTTTCAATCGCTTCAGCCATAGCTTTTCTTTGAACTCACTCGATTCATCATCGAAGAGATCTGCCGGCTCCCAAATCGCTGGACGGACAAAGATGGCCTTGATTTGCTCTGGCTCTTTGAGGGGTTTTTGGAGCCTTGGGCCTTTGCCATAAACTTTGGAGTTGTAAAGGGCAAAGAGGGCTCCTGCCACTTGCTCTGCTTGGTACTCTTCGACAGAGCTTAAGTCTGGGTCGTTGGCGACCTTCTTAAAAACGCTGACCACCATTTTCTCATTGAAGACATCGGCGGTCGCTAAGCGGCGCCCAAGTTTGGTAAGAATCGTGATCCCCTTCTTACACGCCTCAAGCAAACCCTTTGTTTTCCCGTTTGATAAGCGGCCGTGGAGGTCCAGAATGAACGCTTTCTCGTGCGTCTCTCCTAGCTCACCGACAGCATGGCGGAAGACGGTCGTGTGACTTAGACCCTGAGCTATAGCGAAGCCAAGCTCCTCTTCATTGTCCTTTTGCCCGAGCCGGCTTTTTATCTTAGTAAGCGCATCCCGTAGGGACACTGTTTGCCCGACAGACCAGGCGCGAATTCCATCCCAAGTTTGACGCTCATACCAGTGAGGAGGTTCGCGATGGGAATGGGTGAACAATTCAAAGGATAAGTCAGGGTGTCCGGCATCGACGAGCTTCGGATCGATCTGTAAATGGCACTTCACGCAGACATCGGCCCTTCGGAAGAGGTTTCGTGTATCCCACATCCCCTTAGCGAGCATGTCCTCGTATTTGTGAGTTTTGGTGTGGGGTTTGTACCAGCCCTCGGCTGGGCCATGACAGCCATCGCAGCTGACGCCATCTTCACGGTTGAACTTTTCCCCGTGCAGGTCCTTTGTAACGTCTGTGGTATGGCAGATCGTGCAGGCCTTGTCTTTTGACGGCTCTTCAATATCCAGCTCCTCGCACATCTCTTCAGACTCTTCTTCAAAGAGAGAGTCGAACGCTTTCGAGTGCCGATCCTTCTTTTTCCAAGTGATGTATTCGTTGGCGGGGCGTTCTTTTTCCTGCTCTTTGGCCGCGTGGCAGGATCCTCCGCCACAGGTGGCAGAGCCAAAGTATTTCCATTTCTTGCCCTTCGCTTCAGCGTTCGGAAGAATGGATTGATTGGGTTGGACTATGAAGAGAGTTAGCCCACAGGAGAGCCCTAAAACCCCCGCGTAGAGGGCTTGATTCATGAATTTCATTGGAGTCCTGCTTTCTAGTTCAGAATTAAAATGAGTACAGACCTTCTCTAGGTACTGAAAAGTGCCAAGGCAAAGTCAGTCAGTTTGAGGTGAGCGTGCTAGAACTTGGGTCAATTGATTTTCGTTATCGCATAGGTACAGACCTTCTCTGGAAACAGCGTAGCTGCTTGATTGTTTTAAGAATCAATGGGAGAAACGAATGACGGTTTTGGAGTCCAAATCACAATGTTAGTGCTTGGACTTTCCAGCTTTCCTTGCTGGAAATTTCAAGTATCCATAACGATCTAAAGCGTGTTTGAAGATGTCTTTGAGTGTTCCACCAAGGTGGACGGGGACACGACCAAAGGCCCTAAAACTAGTGTTTTCATTGAGGTCGCTCTGGCGGTAGCCACTCGATAAGAGAATCTCGGGGATCTCACTGAGCCCCGTATATGGAGAGTTTTCCACGGTCACAGAGAAGCCTTGCTCTCGTAGCTCGTGACCAAGAGTGTCGGCGGCGTCTCTGAGAGACTCACGGTCGTAGCCAAGCTGAATGTAATTGTTAGAGTAACGTCCGATTTCTCTAGCCTGAGCACCCCAATAACTGCGGGCTGATACCGAAGACCACTTTCGCTTATCTTTGACCTTCTCACCAACAATGCGGAGGGCAACGTGAATATCTTGAGAATGCTGGGCCTCGCCATTGAGATAGACTCCAATTAAGCCAAGCCCGGCTCTCTCTTCTGGACGGGACGGATATCCCCAGATAAGGTCGGCGGCGCGACGTTCAAGGATCTCTTCATCTTTAGGCTCACTCTCTTCGAGGCCTCGGAATTTCAGATCTCGCTTTTGAATGAGCCGAATGAGTATTTTGCTCTCTCCTTGCCCCTTAAGCCCAGGGCGAGTCAAAACAATCTCTTCGTTGTCAGCGCGCTCTAATTGGTAGGCTCCATTACTAATAATCCGCTTTGGATCACCGGGATCTGACCAGATTGACCAAGGCAGGAAAGGCGTGCAATTCAGCCGCTGTACAAAATCGGTGCACGGCTCCTTGAGGTGGATTCTAAGGCTTTGATTAGATGTGACTTCCACGCGCATGCTGTGAAGTAAGTCGGTTTGTTTTTGATCGAGGAAAGGAGGCAGCTTGGTCGGGTCGCTAAAGAGCACTCGGGCCCGATTCCAACTGTCGAGGAAGTCATTCACCGTGATGTCTCGACCGTCGCTCCAATACACGTCATCTAATTCAAACTCCCAACTAAGACCCGTCTTGAGCACTGTAACCGTTGAGATATGAGGCAGACCTTGAAAAAGCGCACGAGTGACTAATTGATCGATGGGCTTTGTTCCAAATGGAAGCTTCGTGAGGTTAAGGTTCATTTCCCCAAGGGACGCTTCATCCCAGGCGATCACCATGGCCCCATCCAACTCTCGAATTGGAGTGAGCTTTTGAGATTTACTAGAGCTTCCTGTTTTGCTCGGTGATTTGAGGGTGGAATGTTTGGTCAGTCCCTCCGCTGTCGATTGCCTATGAACATTGATTTGTAGCGGTTCAAGGATGTTCTCTTCTTCTGGTTGATAGTAGGGATAGGCCCGAGTCACGCCGGTCCAAAAACGTCCTTCCCTGCGAGGTACAATCGTGATCGCAAAGCTCAGTTGCTCCCTGGCTTCAAGGGTCTTGAGATAGAAGACCTGGCGCCCAGCCCGTTGTTCAAAGGCGACGATGGCCGACTTCGTTGCGTCGTTCCAGTCCGCTTCAATAATGTCAAAGCCCGCGGGCAACTCAAGCTCAAGCATGGGGGCAGAGATTTCGCGAGAGTTCCGATTGAGCACTTCGAAGGTCCAGGATTGACCTTCGCCGACGGCGAGCTCCGTTGGCTTTTCAATAATGATTTGAAGCCCCTGATCCATAACGCCCACAGGCTTCAGCAATTGCTCCCCGGTCATTCCTGGCGCGACGCCCCGGACGACTAAGCGCGCCCCAAACCATCCTGTACCAGTATATTGAAGGTCGAGCCCTTGGCTGGAAATCAGCGCGTCCAGATCTTTTGTTTGGCTGGTGAGCGCGCTTAACAGCAGCACTTGCATTTCTTGCTTTCCTTGGCCGCTGAGGGGGATGGTCGCGAGCTTTTCTCCGGCGACGCTCGCGATCAATTCGCCTTGAATGACTTGGCGCCCCAATTTTTCATTCAATTGCATCGCTTTCAAAGCCTCAATGGATGCTCGGGTGCCACCGAAATCACGGGTTGGATGTCGATTCCCAATCAGCCATTGCAGCGCTCCTTCGGCCATGTCTTGCTGCCCCGATTGCAATAAGACTTGAGCGACGATTGCGGTTGTTTCAACATTGGCGACCTGCTGCCGAGTGCCTGTCAGGGTCTTTTGTCCACTCCAAAAACCACGCTGACCTCGGGTGATTGTTTGGCGATTCTTTAGCCCCTTTAACAAGGCTAGGAATGCGTCATTCTGGGCGGCCCCAGCAGAGAATCGAAGCCAAGTGCGAGCGACGAGAGATTGTTCGTAAGAGTTCAATTCGCCGAGGCGTTGCTGTTCTTTGAGCCAATCGAAGCCGAGGGCTAAAGCATCCTTCGCGGTGTTTTGATCGGCGAGGGAGTGAGACCAACTCTTTAAGGAATGCAAGGCGACGGCAGTCACGGCGACGTGGCCGAGAGACATATCCCGTCCGGGGAAGCTGCCATCAGGGCTCTGCTTCTGCAGTAAGCTCTGCGCGACTTGGGTGACTTTGTCCTGGGAGACGAAACCCTGCCCTTCCATCAGCAGGCTCGACACTTTCATTCCACGCTGGGC
>JARGOJ010000053.1:7942-11703 GCA_029210225.1 Planctomycetota bacterium | reverse complement strand
AAACCCTGCCCTTCCATGCGAGTGAGAAAATCCAATGCGAGGGAAGTGAGCCAAGGATCTTCGGGGAGCTTGGGGTGGGCGGCGAATGCGCCGGAGGATGTTTGGTAGGTCCAAAGATTGGCGAGGCTCTTCTTGAGCTCGCTGCGGTTCTTCAATTGAAAGGCAGAGCTTTCATTGTTGGGGTTTGATTCGAGGGAGATAAGACGAGCGTCCAGGCGGGCGATTTGCTGCTCAAAACAGGCTTGAGGACGCTTTGCGAGGTGCTTGAGCGTGAGCTCTGCTTCGGCTGCGAGACCTGGAAGAATCTGCAATGAGAGATGACGGGGACCTCTTAGCCGCGAGGTCATTGGGTGGACGTGAGTCTTTTGAGCGCTGGTGTTTTCTTCTGACTTATTCATGCCAATGAGTGCGATTGAGCCAAGCTCTGCTTCTGAGCCGAGGCTAATAATTTCAATGGTCTTAGAGATTGTTATGGGACCTTGTTCAGAGACAACATGAAGGGTGAGGGTTTCTTGTCCGGCTTCAATGGCCTCGACGGGGATCTCGCGGCGGGTTTAATGCGATTGAGGCGCGGGACACTCTTCACGAAGATCAATGACGAGTGGCGTGCGGCGAGGCGACAATTGAGATCTTCGGGGCCGGTCCATTTTAATGTGACTTCGCATACAGTTTGGTCACCGACGCGGAGTTGCTCTGGGACGTTGAATTCAAGGAACTCGAAGCTTGGGACGATGGCTTCGGCGTCGTTTTTAGTCTTCTCTGCGCGTTTTTCTTGGTTGGGGCTGACCAGGAAGATGACGGCGGCGATGGCGACGCAGAGAACGGACGCGGCGACTTCCATTGAGAATTGAAAAGCGCCGCGGTTGCGTTTCTCTGATTGAGATCCAAAGTAGAGAGGATCCATGTGTTTGATTTGCGGACTGGGAGTCGGGGGCACAGGGCCCGCGTCGAAGACCTTTTCCATGACGGCGCTGGCGAAGTCGGGAGGCGCGGATTGAGCCTTGATGAAGCCAGTGAAGTCTTCAAAGTCTTTTAGGGCATCCTGGCAGAGCTCGCAGCCATCAGCGTGTTCGCCGAGGCTTTGATCTGTGTGGCCGAGGAAGTGGCCATCGATTATTTTTTCAGTCCATGGGCAACTCATAGGGGCTCCCCACTCCATTTCTTGTAGTTAGCAAAAGCGAGGCTGCGGGCCCTGTGAATCAATGTTCCAACGGTCCCAACAGGCATCCCAAGGCTTTGGGCAATCTCTCGGTATGAGAGGTCATCGCGAACGCGGAGTAGTAAAACGGTTCGCATATCGTCGGGGAGTCCTTCGAGGAGGCTGTCGAGGAGACCTTCTCTGCTGGGTTGTTCTTGGGGCGCGGCCACGTGGTCGAATTCTGCTCCTGTCTCTTCGTGTCGTCGGCCTTTGGATCGGTAGTAGAGGAGCACTTTGCGCCGTGCGATTCCAAAGAGCCAAGCGGCAAAGCGACGGCTATCATCCAAGCTTGCGAGGTTCTTGTAGGCAGCAATAAAAACGTCCTGGGCGACATCTTCCGCGGCCGTTTCATCGGAGACACGCGAACGCATAAAGCCATAGAGGCTGTGCTGGTATTTTTGCACTAGTCCTTCAAAGGCTCGCGTATCACCGGCTAAGACGGCTGCGACCATGGCGCTGTCGTTGTTCATCGTTTTTGCTGCTTCCACGTCCTGGTAGTTGCCAAAGAGAGAGGCTTCTTTCAGGAATCTGGAAATAGTTTCAAAATTTATCGATCAACCGAGGGCGTTGAGGATTCCTCGACGCATAAAGACACAGATTGCGGCCACTCCCACAACCATGACTCCTTGCCCAACTTCTTCGAAGTCCGCAAAATAGAACTTTGCCCCGCACCAGGCGACGACCATGAGGATCGCGCAGAGCACGGTCATCGAACGATAGATAGGCTTGGGGATGCGACGTTGTGTTTCTTCGGTCTCCCCGGGCATCGGAGCATCCATCATGCTGATCAAGCCACGGCGCATAAAAATCGCGATAGCCGCAATGCCAATGAGCATGATGCCCTCCATGACATCGGGGTTTGGTTCTTCGCCCTGGAAGTGGTAGTAATTTTTCGCAGCGAAATAGGAGCCGACCCATAAAACAGTGCTGTAAACTGTCATGGAGCGAAAAAGAGATTTTTTCGCCTTCTTCGGAGCAGGGGCTGTTTCAGACATTGCGAGAGCTTCCTTAATAATAAAGACTCCGGGAAAGCATCACTTTAGCATGGTTCAACGCTTCACAAAAACGTTCCCTGAGGCGTTCTGACAGACTCTTTTCAAGCCACCTCTTCAAAGCGTCATGGAATACGTGCATGTTTGGGACCCTAAAGCCTCACCGTTGTCAGCTTGAGAGTGCCGATAGCCAAGCTCATCAGAACTTCTACTGCGGCCTCTGCAAGAGCCTCGATGTTCACTTCAGCCCCTTCCACAGAGCGCTCGTGAATCACGACTCTGTCTTCGTCGCCCTCGTCACCGACGGATTGCTAGAAAATTCAGCGACCCGAAGCAGTTGCCGCTGTCCTATGAACCCTTTGCTGAGCAAAGACACCGCAGCGGCCAGTGAGACGGCCATGAAATTTGCCACGGCCGTACAAATTCTCTTGGCCGAGAGTTGGCTCGCCGACCGGGCCATCGAGGGCAGCTCTCTCGCCGGAGCAACTCGCCGTCTGTTCTCTGCATCGTTCAAAAAAGCCCACCGCATGCTCGATAGCCTCGGGGTGTCCTTGGAGCCTCTCCAACACTTTGAAAAATGGCAACACGCGGTCGAAACACACGCTGATCCAACTCCCGAGAGCGCCGCCGAGCCGACGGCGCGAGCGTTAGGCTATATCATGACCCAAATCGCCAAGTTGCCTGGCGCGCCAAAGCAGTTAAAGACTGAAAAAAACCAATCCGATCTCCATGAGTTTGGCCGCGCCTTGGGACGGGTGATCTACTATACCGACGCCCTCGAAGACGTTGAGAAAGACCAAAAGAAAGCTCAGTTTAACCCCTGCCTGGACTCAGATGAATCAGGTCGCCCCAAGCTGTCGACGGCCCGTTTTCAAAGTTGTCTCGCCGAGCTTCAACACAACCTACACGCCCTCCCAAATCTCATTCAACAATTGCCGTGGCTCCGTCATCAATCCCTCATCGAGAACATCCTCCTCAAACAAGTCCAAATTCAATCCCGAGACGCCGCTCACAAAGCTCATCGTTGGTTCTGCGGCGGAGAAATAAGTCCCGTTCTAAACAAGGGCGAATTTGAATTGGTCGAGGATGCCTTCGACAAAATCAAAGACGAGAAAGACGAACCCGAAGACGAAAAGAAAAAGAAGAAGCGCCCCGAAGATGGCGACGACGGTGACTATGACGATGGAGATTACGGGGGGCGCCGTTGGAACAAGAAAAAGTGTGACGCTGGCTGCAACGGCTGTGACTGCTGTGAAGATTGCAGCCTCTGTGGTTGTGATATCAATCTATGCAGCGGCGGCGAAGGCTGCGTCAGCTTTGAATGCTGTGAATGCTCCGCCTGCGAATGCCAGATATGCGAGCTGTGTTGCTGTTGCGGTGATTAGGTGGAAGACAGAGGCGAGGACTTCGCTGTTTTATTCGCAGGGGAGCGAGGCCGGAATGCCGGATCACCCCTATCGATCTTGACCCCACTGTTTTGCTCAGCCTCCGGCCCCGTCGCAAAACTAATCAGCTATTTTATTCGCAGGGGAGCGAGGCCGGAATGCCGGATCACCCCTATCGATCTTGAC
>JARGOJ010000053.1:0-7842 GCA_029210225.1 Planctomycetota bacterium | reverse complement strand
GGGAGCGAGGCTCCCCTATCGATCTTGACCCCACTGTTTTGCTCAGCCTCCGGCCTCGTCGCAAAACTAGTTCAGCTATTTTATTCGCAGGGGAGCGAGGCTCCCCTATCGATCTTGACCCCTCGTTTTGCTCAGCCTCCGGCCCCGTCGCAAAACTAATCAGCTATTTTATTCGCAGGGGAGCGAGGCTCCCCTATCGATCTTGACCCCACTGTTTTGCTCAGCCTCCGGCCCCGTCGCAAAACTATTTAGCTGTTTAAGGGGAGAAGATTCTGTTTGATTGTTGGTGTACCCAAAATGACAATTGAGGCCCGACCATGAAGGCCGTTCCTCAATTGTTCTCTGCGTTTTATAACTCTTCCCATCCAGGTCAATAATAGAAACTGGATTGGAGATTTAGCGATCGCGTTCGTAAGAGCTTAGGCGGTACATCTGAGATTTAGTCAGGTCAATGACGGAGGCGGAGCCGACGATGCCCCACATCGTGCCGTCTTTTTGGCCGTAGATGGCGCGTACGGATTCAATCTCGGCGTCTCTGTAGGCGATCCACTTGCGTTGAGACGCTCTAAGCGCCTTCTTCTGGTCCGATTTAAGCCCCTTCATAAGCCTTTTGTAGGTCCGGTTGAGTTCCAAGTCCCAGAGCTTATAGGCGGCCTTCTGAGCGTCCAGGACGCCGTAGGTGCTGGAGTCGTTGTTTTCCCAACGATCTTGGAGGGTTTTGATTGGGTGTGTTCCAGAGGTCCTGAAGATGGTGACGTGGCCACCATTTGAATCTTGAATCCTCATACCGAATTCAGAGTTGTAAATGAAGGTAAGGGTTTGGTCTTTGGTCCAATTGCCGAGGACGGACCAGGTTTCCCTATTGGGTTTGTAGGTCAATTCGGTGCCATCCTTGAGAACGACAATGCCGGGATCGTCGATGCTGGCGAGGATGACTTTTTGGTGTAATCGAACGGTCTTCTGTTCATCCCCGATACTTGAGGTCTGAACAAAAGCGCAAGCGGTAAAAATTGCCGCAAAGACGATGCGTGAATGTCTCATGGATGGGCCTTTCTTTTCAAATTGGACTCCGCAGTTTCATATTCTTTTGTCGGGGTCGCGATGGCCTTGTCTGAAGCCATAAAAACAAAGCTTTTTTTGTCTTTTGAATACAGAGATCTCAGGCCGGTTCTCATGGGTTTGCGAGCTTCGCGGAAGTCTCTTAATAGGGGCTTTGATCCTCTTCGTAGGAGAGGAGGCGTTTTAGTCGCGACTTTGTCAGGTCAATGATTGTTTCAGAGCTGACTATGGGCGCGGGCGAAAATGACGTTTTCTGACGGTGAAGAGTCTTTTGTTCTTCTCCATGACCTGGTGTTTGAAAGAATGCGCTAACGGTAAAAATGATCGCAAAGATGAGGCGTGAATATCTCATTGTTGGACCTTCATTTCTCGTTTTAGACTCGGTCTTACTATATTGTTTTTTCGGAGTCTGAATGCCCGTTCCTGAAGTCTTGGAAATAAAGCGTTTGAGAGTGCTGTGTGGACGCGGGCGAATAGTGACTGAAAATGCTCTGGGGAGAGTGTTTTTAAGCTGTGTGTCATTGTTTAGGGTGCTATAATAACTGGAGTGGGAAAGCGCTTTGACCTTCTCCTGAATGGACGTTTTTACTCGACGCTTCATTGCTTAAAACGTCAACCAAAACCGTAGGGAGATAGATGTTGAGACGCAGCAAATTTCTGCTATGAGCGAAGTGATTTTTTAGATGGGGGACGTCTTAAGTCCCGTCAATCAGAATTCGACTGATTAGGCCTGATCATCCTGGCGGTCACCAAAGAAAAATAGGGTGAAGAGCTATGTCTCTAGATAGGACGCGAGAGCGTCTCCGGAGAGCCTCTGTCTTGGATTCAGAGGACCAATTCTTGAAGGCGCGTTTTCAATCTTTCAGTCAACGACTGGGTCGAGATTTTCGCAAGCTGCCTCGGCAGCGTTCCGTGGCGAGGATTTGGGAGTTTTGCAAGGAGTCTGTGATTCATGAGGAAGGGAGCTATGCAGCGTTGGTGGCTGAGTTGTTGGCGATGCCACTTCAACAATTCTTAAGGGCCTCGTTGACGACGATTCATTTAAGGGTGTCCAAAGATCAAATTGAAATTCAAGACGACGGTGACGGTCTTCTCCTCAACAAATGGAACCCTCGGCGAGGTATTAATCTTGTCGAAGAGCAACTTTGTCATTTCCCCGAGATCGATCGGTTGATGAGTGGGCCTCGGGTGCACCTCGACCCAAATTTTGGCTTTGGCCCGCTGATTATCAATGCCTTATCTCGGTCCTTAACAGTGCAGAGCTGCCGCGACGGGAAGCTTTGGGAGCAACGCTTTATGAGAGGACGGCCAGAGTGCGAGCCCTATTCTTTGGGCCGAACGAAATCCCGGGGTTCCTTGATCACTTTGGTGCCCGACCCAGATTTCTTTGAAGGGCTGGCGTTTCCACACCGGGACATTCGACGGCTCATCTTCTCGGCCGCTCATTTATTCCCAGCTTTGAAGCTCACGCTCAATGGGGAAGAGTATCAGTCTCAGTTCGGCTTGGGGGATCTTTGCCAGGTCATAGAACCCCTTAAGAGCTTCCAGAGACCCTTCTTTGAGTTCTCTGAAGAATCCGAGGCGCTCATCGTTATGGCGGCGGCTATGGGCGTCTCACGCCGCTCGGAAGAGCGTTGTTGGCTCAATGGCGCTGCTGTTGCAGAGGGAGCGGTTCAGGATGGGCTTCGTTCGGCCTTGAAAGAGAGAGGCTGGATTCCGAGCTTGGCTTTGATTCATGTCATTTCCAAGAGTCCAAAATTTGACGCCATGGATGAGCGAGAAGCGAAGAACCCGATGCTGGGAGAAATGATTCGTGAAATGCTTAGCCCTGCCCTCCGTGACTTCGCCTTCAAAGACTCCTGACGGATTTTAGCCCGTTCTAAGTTTTATTGATTCTTAGAGCATGCCCGAGCCATGGGCAGAGTGCCGTCGTGGACTCTTTTAATGTTGAAACCAATGATCGGAAAGAGAAAAGAACTATGTCTGAAGATCAGAACCGCGCTCGTCTGGAGCGAGAATTATTCATCGAAAGGAATTCTCCGGAATTGAAACAGCGCCAACGCGTCCAATCTCGGCGCATTGGGCGAGACTTTCAATCTTTGGAGCCACTCGCATGGATGGATCACGTCAGAAGGCGGCCGGCTTTGTGGTTTGGCGATAGAGGGGCGCTTGGAAAACAAACAGTCGTGACCGAGCTTGTCTCTAATTCTATTGATCAGTTTTTAGCGGGGAAGGCCACCTTTGTGTCAGTGTCAATCGAGGGAGATCAAGTCGAGGTAAAAGACGACGGCGAAGGCTATCCATTAAACGTCTATCATGGGATACATCCGACAAGTTATGGAGAAGATCTACTTTGCTATCTAAAACCGCCAGAGAACTATTGGGATTCTGTTGGAGCTGAGAGTCAGACATCGCGCTCAAAGAGCTCTTCCACCCATGAAACGAATCAAATCAAAGTTCTGGAATTCAGCTACCTCACTCAAATACATGTGACCGCGACCGCAGATCATCACGCGCCTCATATTCACTTTTCAGCCTGGAATGGAATTGGCATCGCGCCAGTCAATGTTGCCTGCAAGAGTTTTATCGTTCAGGCTTGGCGTGGGCGAGAATTATGGGAACAGCGCTTCTCGAACGGCGTGCCCCTCTGCGACCCGTTTAGGGTCAAAAAGGGCGATGGGCGCGGCACGACCTGGCGCCTTCAATTCGATAGTGAAATCTTTGGCTCTGATCCTATCGACATCATCTCATTGAGGCAGGAGTTTCAACATGGAGCCTGCATTTTCCCAGGACTGAACTTTATCCTGCAAAAAGAAGAGCAACAATCAACGAAGGGATTGATTGAGCTTTGCGAGCTGTTGTCGAGTTCAAAGGCGACGGACCTTTCTTGGTCTTATCAATGCGTAAAAGATGACATTCGACTTGATGTTGCAGCATGGGGGCGCGGGGAAGAGAGCCAATTCAAGGGATATGCCAATGGTAGGATCTGTGAGGACGGTGGCACTCACGTTGATGGAGTCATGGACGCATTGGCCGCGGTTGATTGGAAGCCTGAAGTCGCCGTCGTTCATGTGATCTTTGAGAAGCCTCAATTCGCGAATCCCTTAGCAAGCAGACTTGGCAATGAAAACATAAGAAGCACTCTGCGAGAAGCTTTGAAGGAACCATTGCAGGCCTATCGAGGCTCGTGGTCCGACTCTCCATAAATTCCAGTCTCCTCCATTTCCTCCCCGAAGGCGTACTCCTGTTTGGGAGTGACGCAAACCGTGGACTCTTTTAATTTTGAGAAATTGAAGAAAGAAGAATGAACTATGTCTGAAGATCAGAACCGCGCTCGTCTGGAGCGAGAATTATTTGTCGACCGTGATTCTCCAGAGTTGAAGCAGCGCCAACGCGTCCAATCTCGGCGTTTTACTCGGGACTTCAAAGCTTTAGAATTGAGAGGAGGACTAACCCATGTCCGGAAACGTCCGGCCATGTATTTAGGTGACGTGTATGGCCCAGGTAAAATTCTTGCGATCACTGAGATCGCTTCAAACTCTGTTGATCAATTCCTCGCCAAGAAAGCAAGCTATGTGTCCTTGAAGGTAGAGGACGATTGGATTGATATTCAAGATGATGGAGAGGGATTCCCGATTAATGTTTATTGTGGTGATCGCCCGTTGAGCTTTGGAGAGGATCTGCTCACACATGTGAACCTTGCTTCCGAACTTAATCTACTGGGTCGAGGAGAAGTCATCGATCGCTCGAATTCTTGGAGGACGTTCGGTGAGGAAGAGAGTTTTTCCCTGGGTGAGCATTACCTGACTCATCGTCACAGCACAGCCACCGCCGACCACCACGCTCCTCACGTGCATTTTTCCACTTGGAACGGACTTGGGGTGGCGGCGATCAACGCTCTATGTGAGCACTTTGTTGTGCAGGCGTGGCGTGGTCGTGAGCTGTGGGAGCAACGATTCTCAAGAGGAATTCCCCTCTGCGATCCCTTTTTGGTGAAGAAGGGTGACGGACGAGGGACGCATTGGCGATTTCAATTGGACAAAGAGCTATTCGAAGATGACCCAATCCCAATATCAACCCTGCATCTTCTCTTTAAGGGTGCCGCCTGTCTTTACCCCGGTTTGAAACTCATAGTGCAAGGGCGCAGCTATCTGTCAAAAGAGGGCCTTATCGATCTTTGCAAGCAACATTCTATTTCTAAGGTTAGAAAAGAGGATCAATGGTCCTATCAATGCGTGAAAGATCAAGTTCGAATCGATGTGGCTGCTTTTGGGAGAGCGAAGACGACATATTTCCGAGCTTATGCAAATGGAATGCATTGTGGAGATGGCGGGTCTCATCTCCGTGGGCTGATTCAGGCTTTGAGAACCGTTGACTGGACTCCAGAGATTGCTATCATTAATGTGCTGTTTGAAAACCCTGAATTCGCTGGTCCAAATAAAACAAAGCTTGGCACTGTATTTATTCAAGACCTTGTGAGAGACGCTTTAGCAGCACCTTTGAAAGCTCACTTCTCCTGACAGGTCCAACAGTAAAATCTGCTATTGGGATTGATCTGAGCAGCCTGTCTTGCTCCACTAGCTTTGCTCTTTTGATAAGCAAAGGATTGATCGTGGACGACAGGCTTCGGAAATTAGAACTCGCGGCCCAGGCTGACCCGAAGAATCGCGGTGCTCAGCAAGCCCTATCCAGAGCGGCGCGGCGCTCGGGCCATGAGACGCTCTTTCCCCGATCTTGGAACGAAGAGGGGTTCTGGGGAGAAGAGTCGGGGCCTTGGGAAAAGCTTGGGACAACTCTCAAATGCCAAGGCACCGCTGATTACCGAGAACGCTACTTCATCCAAAGCGCCGAAGAGTTTGGGGATATTGACCTTCAAGTCTCTCTGAACTATGAAATCGACCGTCAAGCCCTCGCCCCTCACTGGGCCTTTGCCCGGGGCTTTGCGCTCATTTATTATCGTGACTCTGACAACTTCGTCGAGTTTCGATTCTTCCCCGATGCCCAGCAATATTCCCTCTATCTTCATGATGCCAAGAATCAGGCCGAAATCATCCGGAACGAGCCTCCCCTAGCCCCCAATATAAACGCACTATTTCAGTTCATTCTTAAGAACGGTCAAATTGAGGCCTCTGTCAACTCTGAGCTGATCTTCTCTGAGGAAACGACCCTGGGCCGGGGTCTTCTGAGACTCACAACTCACAATAATCATTGCCAATTTAGACAAGAAGAATTCAATGCTAATGCTCCAGGCATGGACATCGAGGCTGAAGAGAAGGATCTCCCGGAAAGTCTCCGCTATGGCCGAGTCACCCTATCTCAATTCAATCTAAAAACGTCCTCCGATTCGGGCCGGGAGATTCGCGTTTCCCCAGGAGAAGTGATTCAAATCTCGACTCAGTACCTCTGCGAAGGAAATGAAGACGGAAGCATCAATCAGATTATTCTCGGCATCCCTGAATTCGGTGCGCTCGCTTGTCTCTACAATGGTGGCTCACAGTCTGAAGGCTTCGCAACCGCGACCATCCTAGCGCCCCAAAGCCCGGGAGATTATGAGCTGCGCTTTCGTTACGCCCAAGCGCGCAACGGGAAAGAGGCGCTACATTGGTGGGGCGTCGACGGAGAACCCTCGGAGAGGGCAAGCATCGCTCGATTGCACGTTCGATAATGGACTCTTCTAATAAGGCCTTATTTTAACGCGTCTTTTAGCCAAGGGAATTGCATTGGAATTGATCGGGCGGCTATATTATTTGGGTCGAGTGCGAGGGCCTTCTTGTAGTCGATGAGTCCCTTCTCACGTAAATTTATTGAGAAATAACAGGCTCCTCGCCAATATAACGACTCGACATGTTTCGGCTTTACGGCCAGAATCACGCTGTAATCTCGTATGCAATCTTTGAAGTAATTCTTATAGAACAACAAAGAGGCGCGGCGCTCTCTGTAAGTCAGATTTATTGCTTGGTCCTTTATGGCTCTCGTTAACAGGCTAATCGCGTCGTCATAGTTCTTTTCTTCGGTCGAAATTTGAGCCATCATAAAGAGCGCTTGGTGACGCAAACTAGTCTGGTCTTGAACGCATCTCTCCAAGGCATTGTAAGCATTCCTATACTGCTTGTTTCTAAAGTAAATCTGCCCCATGCGAAACCAGGAAATTAATTGAGGCTTGATGACCAGAGAGCGCTGTAAGTCTCTGACAGCTTCCCGAGGATTATTCAACTGCAATTGGACTTGAGACCGCTGAACATAAATCGCGGCCATATTCTTGTTGCGAGCTTCCGCTTTGTTTAACAGCGTTAAAGCTTCTCTGAAATCGCCATTTTTCATGGCTCGTTGGGCTGAACTGTAGAGGGTGAACTCATTCTCCTGGCCCGACCCATCAACGACTTTACTCATCTCTAGAAAGGTTTCGGATTCTAATTTGAGAGATTCATGACCCCCACGAACAGCGACTTCGTTCGTCAACCAGCGTTCTCGCTTCGACTCGAGGAGGTAAATACGAAAATAGATGTCATAACCCGGCGGGTTCCTTTTTACCCCTTCTTTCAATATCTCAATTCCCTCTTGCCATAAGAGTCGTGTCTCAAAGACGCGAGCTGCGGAAATATAAGCCGTCTCAGAATGACCACTGAGAGCGAGCGCCTTCTCAACTAATTGAAGGACCTCATTTTTTGGTCCCGCACGCTTCGCTATTCCTTCAGCTGTATTGATCAATTCATAGACCTGATTTTGCTTCTTTAGCTCTTTCTGTTGCCGCTTTAGAATGAGCTTCTCACTATTGATTCGTTT
>JARGOJ010001081.1 GCA_029210225.1 Planctomycetota bacterium | reverse complement strand
ATTAAAAGCCAAGAAGAAGGAGCTTCAAAGCTTCCAGGCTAAATGCGAGGCCATAGCAGCGGTCAAAGACAGCGCCGCACGAGAGCAAAAATACAAAGAAGTCCTCGGGGATGCTCTGAGTAAAATCTCTCGTGTCAGCGCTGAGATGATTGCTGAAAAGACACGCATTCGCGCCTACTTCCCTCCCGATGACCTTGGCCCCTTCAAAGAGCTTCTCGATTCGCTAGCCATCCGCCATGAGCAGATTATGGCCAAGATAGCCTCTTGCAAGACCACCATTGCGAGTGGCTCTGAGAGCGCTGAGAACAAGGCCGCGGCGACTAAGCTCATGAAGGAGTTGACAGCACAGAAGGCACCCTACGATGAACTCGCAGCGTCTTATAAGACCAAGAATAAAGAGCGAGTCAGCTTGGAAGGACTTCACAACAATGCGAAGTGGAGTTGTCGTGATCATGACAAGCTCGATGTCCGCGGTAAGTCTTTCAACCTATCTAGCTTGAAGCCCGGAAAGCACCGCATCTCCCTGACAGTGACGGCGAGCAAGCACATTGACCAGGTCCTTATGACGGTTGAAGTGGCTGAGAACCCCGACTTGAAGAAAGAGGAGGACGAGTAAGAGTGACCAAACAAGGCCTGCTCTTCGGCGTTTTCTTAGCTGGCCTTGTTTCCGCTGTCGCCTTTCTCTCTCAGCCCCGCAAAGTCCCGAATATTGGAGAAACTCCCCTGCTCACCATTGAGCTTGGGGGAGACTTTTCGAAGGCGGAGACCCGGGACCGCTTGCTTGCTTTTGAGGCCCAGCTTAGGAAGAGCGGAGCCTTTGAATTTGTCGGAGGTCCAGGGCGATTCCGCTACTTCGTCCCTGGAAGCCATCCTGTGCCCCGACCCCTGGAGAGCCTGAAGGATGAAGAGTGGTCCAAGCTTGTCCCCAATCTTAAGAGCAGTGAGAACGCTCAAGTTCACTTCTTCAATGAGAACTTAAACCGCTGCGTGTTTCGTTGTGTCCCAAGAAATCAGAATCCCAGCATGAACAAGGTCATTGAAGGGCTGTTGGCGAAGGCTGACGAATGGGATTCTTTCGAGCTTCAATCGCGATCGGTGGCATCGGATAAGAAGCCCGGCTTCGCGTCATCTTGGGGGAATCAGGCCCTGAGTGTCAGGATCGGTGAGAGAGCTGGTTATTTCTTTGATGTCGCCATCTTGAGGATCGTCACGGCGGTGCTTCAAAGACTTCGGCGTGACCCAAATGTCATTGGGGCTCGAAGCATCTCTGACTTTGTCGCGGATATACGGCGAGCCCAGAACAAGGACCCTGAGGCTTTACTCACTCAGAGAGACTATGACGCGGTGCGTCCTTTGCTCTTTCTCCGAAGTCCCGAGCGCTTTGAATCGCCTTGCCTTAGCCGGGATGGCGCAACGCTAAGCGTCGTTATTCTGACGAATTGCCCGGAAGCGAAACGAGGAGAATTGCTCGCCTGGGTACGAAGTCAACTGAGTGAGATCAGCGACGGAGGCTCCATCGAAGGACTCCCGAGGCTCCGTAGCCGTTAAAAAGGCAAACAAGGGTTGAGGCAGCTTCGTATGATAGGGAGCCCCTGCGAGTCAGAATTTGATTTTGTCCGCGTCATTCCCAGGCGACCTACGCCCATTCACAAGCTCATCCGCCCATTCTAAGGACACACTCATGCGCGCTGGCCTCTTCCCAATTCTGATTGCGGCCATCGCAGCGTCCAGCTTCGTGCTTCAAAGCACCCCGAGGGCAAACGCCGATCCAAAGCCTCAAGATCGCAAGGTTCGAGACAAGCTCCACGGCGCTTTAGCTCAGCAAGCGCGCTCTTATCTGCAACAGAACCTCAGCGTCAAGCAAGCCAAGAAACTCGGAGATGGCCTGGAGCGAAGCATTGATCGTCTCTCTAAGCGAGATCCAGATAGTCAGCCCCTCGCCTTTCTCTACTGTGAAGTCGCCGTCGCGTTCTCTTTTGCATTCAAAGAAGATGAAGATACAAGCAAGGCCCGAGAGCTCTATGTGAAAGCTCAGCAGAAGGCCCGCTATTTTCTGAAGAAGCGTTACCCGAAGAACTATAAGGCCCTCACAGCGGGGACGGCTGATGCCGCTAAAAAAGCCATTAAGACACTGAAGCGCCGAGATTTACCAGCGGTGTTTTGGTATGCCTTCGCCCTTGGAATGGAGACCAATTTAATTCGGTCAACCCAGCTGCTCATTCAATTGCCGCGTCAGCGTTTACTCATGGAGTGGGTGCTCGCCAGAGACGAGACTATTTTTAACGCGGGCCCCCATCTCTCCCTCGCTCTGAGCTACTCGGCCTTCCCGAAAGCCGCCGGAGGCAATCTAAAACGAGCGCTCACGCACTTTAGCGCCATCGAGAAGATCACCGGCCGCCGTTGGCTGCTGGCCCGCATCATTCGGGCCAAGTATTTCTCAGTCGCGCTCCAAAACGAATTGCCCGATAAAGCCACTGCAAAAGACCGCCAAGCCGCCGCGGTCTTCGCTTGGCAAGACTTTTTCATGCAACTGGAATCGGTCGCAAAAGCACCTGATAAACTATGGCCCAGCCGGAATCTCTATAACTCCGTGGCCAAAGAAAAAGCTTGGGATATGCTGCGTCGCGCTGACGACTACATATTCCCTCCGAAGGGCTATTCAAACCCGTATGAAGAATCGGATTGAGCCCTTTTCAGTGACCGCCTTCGGTCGACAGGAATTGACCAATGAAATTGGGACTTCCCCTTATCGCTTCGCTTCTCTTCACGAGCAGCCTTTTATTCTCTACACCAGACGCTCATGGAGAGCAGATCAATTGGGGCAAACGCCTCCAAACGCTCTACGATGACGACTGGGAAGCTCAGATGAACGATTACCCAACCTGGGCCACGTCCCTGGGGGATCATCGCTTCGATCACTTACTCGAGGACGTCTCCCTCGCCGCTCAACGACGCCGCCATGACCGTCTGAAGAGCCTCATCGCCCGGCTCAAGCTCA
>JARGOJ010001080.1 GCA_029210225.1 Planctomycetota bacterium | reverse complement strand
ATGCGACGGCGTCTTGGCTTGGAGTGAGCCCGAGCTTGACGTAGCGCCGAGCACCCATGCTTTGCAGATGGTCCTTCACGTCGTCCATGCCATATCGAGTCTGGGCGGCGATGGCTGTGTGGGTGAGGAGCTTGCCGCCGATGGAGAGGGCTTTGAAGCAGATCTCATGTTCCATGATTGTGGTTTGTATATGGTCGTCTTCCGCTTCAACGAAGAAGCTCTTAATCTTGTCGGAGAAGGTCGAGCTTTTTTCTGGGAGCACCAGGCGACCGATGCTTCGATAGCAGGAGTCGCAGATCAGGGGGGCAGGGACTTCTTCTCCGGCGATGGTGACCGAGCTGGGAGCCGCTCCGAGGCAAACGGGGCAATCGTCGTTGGTGGAGATGGTCTCACCGATGGCGGAGTATTCAGGGAAATGAATGGCGCAATGCTCCCCCGCTTCATCTTTGAGGAGCGTTCGCCCATCGGCAATTTGAGTGACGTGCTCGTCGATCAATTCAAAGGAGAGGGGGAATTGCACAAAAATCTCGGCTAGGGTGATGTAACCCGCCGAGCGCAAACCCAAGCGAAATGTGACTTTCTCAATAGCATGGGCCAGGGACAAATCAGTCATGCGTTCGCCGAAACTCCTCTCTCATCGTAAGCAAGCACCTCATTATGACTAGAAACTCCACTCCTGTCTGCGGCAACATGGAAAACTCGTCTCACAAAGGAAAACTTTAAGAGGCGGTGGCCTTCTTTCGCTTGGTTCCTGAGTAGAGTTCGTAGCTGAGTAGACGGCATTCGATGGGGCCGTTCCATATGGGCCGACGACGCGAGGCGCGAAGACCGATGGACTTTGCCAGTCCGGTGTTTCCTGTGAGGATGAAGCCGTGGTAGCCCTGTCCTTGTTGTTTGTAAACGTCTCCAATGGCCGAGTAGACCTCTTTGAGATCTTCTTCGTTGCCGAGACGTTCGCCGTACGGCGGGTTGCAGATGAGAACCCCATGGGTGAGGGGATCGGGGAGGTCTTTTGTGTCTTCGACGGCGCGTTGTTCGAATTTTACAAAATCTGAGACACCCGCACGTTCTGCATTTTCTTCGGCTATGTCGACCATTTCTGGGTCCTGATCGAAGCCGAGAATCACGGGCATCTCTTCTTTTGGCGTTCTCGGAAGTTCGGCGAGGAAGCGGAGATGATCGTTTTCGCCTGGCAGGGTTGAGCCGTCGGGGCTTTGATTCCAGCCCCAATATCCAAAGTGCTCTCGGTTGGATCCGGCGGGGATGCCGAGAGCGAGTCGGGCGGCTTCGATCGCTAGGGTTCCTGAGCCGCACATAAAGTCGACGAAGGGGGAGCGTTTGTCCCAACCGGTGTATTGAATGACCCCGGCTCCAAGCGTTTCTCGGAGGGCTGCAGGGCCACTCTGAAGGCGATATCCTCTTTTGTGGAGACTAATAGAGGATGAGTCGAGGCTGAGTAGGGCGTGTTCGTCTCGGAGGTGGAGATGAACGGCGAGCTGCGGCATGTCTCGGTCGACATCCGGGCGTTCGCCAAAGCGATCACGGAATTGGTCGACGATGGCATCTTTGACCCGCAATGAGGCATAACGGCTGTGACGGAGGCCTTCCGTTCCCCGACCGACGCACTGCACCGCGAGGGTCCCATTCGAGTCAATAAACTCGGACCAATCAATGGTCAGGGCAAAGTCGTACAGATCGTTGCCGTTGTGGCAGCTACCTTCCGCGAGGGGAACAAGCACCCTCAGGGCCGTTGTGAGTTGGAGGTTCAGCTGCAAGAGCATGGACGGGTCGCCCTGCAAAGCAACTCCTCCAGGAACCGTAACAATGTCTTGCCCACCGAGATCGAGAATCTCCTGGGCCAAACATTCTTCTAAACCACGGCTCGTTGTGACGAAGAATTCCACCGCTCGACTCTCCTTAACTCAATAAAACGTTCGTTTTGGGACGGGCTGCACCATATCGTAAAGGTCATGGAATGGGCAAAAGAAATCAGAGATTGCTCTCTACGACATCTTGCGTTTCCACGCTGGCTTTCGCCGTGCTCTCTTCATTAGAGACAGTCACGACCGATTTTTTCACTTCGGCCTTCTTCAAGCGGGCGGTCGTGAGGATTTCTTTCACGACTCGGCCGGCGTATTTCTTTGTATCAGCTTCAAGCTCGGCGCCCCGATCGATGCAGCGGACCGTCAGCGAAGACAGAGTCTCTTGAACGAGAATGACCGCGCCCACACTTATGAGGATTGTCTTTCGGGCAACGGCGCTGATCTTAGCAATGCTTGAGATCTCACGGATTTGCTTGGTCATAAGACCAATAGAGTCTTTGCTGAAGCTCTGGATGCTCTCTTGATGAGGCTTTGAAACTGTAGACATGGTTCATTGCTCCGTAGCTCTACGAGCCGCCGAATATTTCTCTTTGCGTCTTTGACGCGTTGCGTCAGGCTGTATTATGCCGCGCCGCGTCATGGCGTCAATGGCAAAGTGGTAAAAAGGCAAAGTGATAAAAAGGCAAAAGATCTTTCTATCTTGGTCGTGAACTTGGCTTGCACTGCCTTAGCCATTTAGCAATGGGAAAGACAGCTTGGAACGGCGTTGACAGCGCCATCGCGAAGCTCGCGGATAAATGAACTTCAGAACTCATAGACTTGACGTTGGCAAAGCACTAGACTCAAAAACGCTTCCACACACCGCTTGAGAATGAAAAAAGGAAGGCCTCGCTGAGTGACAGAAAACGACCAATTTGAAGTTCTGGCCTTTGGCCCCCACCCCGACGACGTCGAGATGTGCTGTGGAGGTCTCTTGATCTCCATGGCTGAGCGCGGCTATCGTATCGCGGTTGCTGATTTGACTGAGGGGGAACTCGGCTCAAATGGCACCGTTGAAGGACGCAGGCTAGAAGCCAAAGCGGCCGCCGAAGTCATGGGCCTGTCTCACCGGGAAAACTTAAAGCTCCCTGACGGCTGGCTCTCCCCATGGTCTGGAGAGGGCCTCGCTCCAGACCAACGCCCGGCCAA
>JARGOJ010001079.1:1760-3013 GCA_029210225.1 Planctomycetota bacterium | reverse complement strand
TATTCCACCACGCTGATCGCCAAACATAAGGGCCTGGGTGAGGATCGCTTCCTTCGAGAAGAAACCAGAAAGAAGCGGCACACCGGCAATGGCCATTGTTGAGATAAGGAAGGTGTAGAAGGTCACCGGCATCTTCTTGCGAAGACCACCCATAAGCTTCATATCGTTGGTCGCGACAGCGTGAATCACACTACCAGCGCCGAGGAACAAGCAGGCCTTGAAGAAGGCGTGAGTCCAAAGGTGCATGGTTCCAGCTGAGATCGATCCAACACCCATGGCGAGGATCATATAGCCGAGCTGACTGACTGTTGAGTATGCGAGCACCTTCTTAATGTCGTCTTGAACCAAAGCAATGGTCGCGGCGAAGAGCGAGGTGAAACCTCCGACGTAGGCGACCACAGCGAGGGGGGTCGAGCCGAAGACGTCGCCTGTCTCAAAGAAAGGCATACCCGCGAAGAACGGGAACATACGGGCAACAAGATAAACACCCGCGACAACCATGGTGGCCGCGTGAATAAGCGCCGACACAGGTGTCGGGCCTTCCATAGCGTCAGGCAACCAAACGTGAAGAGGGAACTGAGCGCTCTTACCGACGGGTCCAATAAAGAGAAGGATCGCAGTCAGTGTGAGGAGCCAAGGAGCCCAGGCGCCAGATTGAACACTGAGGAAGATCTCACCAAAGGTAAACTTACCCACCACAGCGCCGATGATCATGAGGGCGATAAAGAAGCCGCAGTCACCAACTTTCGTGGTGATAAACGCTTTGATTGAAGCGCGACAGGCGGCTTGACGCTCGAACTCGAAACCAATGAGGAAGTATGAACAGAGACCAACAAGCTCCCAGAATACAAAGAGGAAGAATATGCTGTCGGTGAGGATCAGTCCTAACATTGAGAAGCTGAAGAGTCCGAGGAAAGCGAAGAAGCGGTGATATCTTGGGGCGTGGTGTCCGTGGTGAACCATGTATCCAGTTGAATAAAGGTGAACCAGGAACGAGACTGTGGTCACGACGACGAGCATGATCGCGGTGAGGTTGTCTATGAATATATTGAAGGCGAAGTCGAGGCGCGCTTCGGTGCCAACATTCGCTCCAGGTGTTACGGTCGATCCGGTCTTTAGCCAGTCGCCGCCACCCCACTTCATTTCCCGTTTGAAGGTGTAATAAGGCGCGGGGACTTCGGAGCGAGTCTCGCCAGCGGCCTTATGCCCATGATCATCGTAATTGATCTTAGGAATGTAGTGGGTGTTCTTGT
>JARGOJ010001079.1:0-1736 GCA_029210225.1 Planctomycetota bacterium | reverse complement strand
GGTCCAGATCGTGACCTTCTTGGTCTTACCGTGACCGACTTCGACAACATACTTGTCGGCGGTCACTTCAACCAATCGGCCGCGAAGCTTTCCCACGTGCCCGGCATCACCGACGGTCACGTATTTCGCCGTGACTTCTTTAATGTCGATGCCGTGGTCACTAAGCAGGACTTCACTGCCGAAGATGTTCCACGCCAGCAAACAAGAGAGGAAGATTGCGCTCGTAGGAACGAAATCACCCTTTCTTGGCAAGCGCTTGCCAAAGAAGATTTGGATGACAAAACCTACGAGAGGCAGCAGAAGAATCCAAATGGCTTGCGTTGTTGGGCTCATGAATACTTTGCTCCGGTCTTTGGACCGCCGAGTTGATGTTTAGGTGACCTGAAGCCACAAAAACGTGTTCTGTTTTCTTTTGGCTGAGCTCAACTCTCCGGAGATGAACTCAGAATATTTCTTCCCAAAGCTCTCCGAGAAGAGCTTTGGGTCCTGGCAATTACTCTTTAAGGTCCGACCCTTGATCGACGTTGATCGAATCGAACTGATTAAAGAAGTTGAGGGCCAAGGCGAGTGCAACCGCTGCTTCCGCAGCCGCAGCGACAATGATAAAGATCGCCACAATTTGACCGTCGGTGCCCTGATTCACGTAGCGTTCGAAGGCCACGAAGTTCAAGGCGGCGGCGTTCATGATCAATTCCACACCCATAAGGACTGCGACAATGTTGCGGCGCATCATGACGATGGCACAGCCAAAGGCGAAGACCAGAGTGCTGACGATCAGGTAGTGACTTAATCCGATATGTGTTAAAGCGTCGTCCATAACAGGAACCCTCGTTGTCTCTCTATCCTAATTCAGGATCCTTTATGCGCTTTGTTGACTAGTAGCGCCGCGACGGGCCACATCGGCGGCGCCGACGAGTGCTGCTAAGAGCAAGATCGAAGCAATTTCAAAAGGAAGAATGTAATTGGAGAGCAACTGCTCACCGATGGTGTAAACCGTTGTATCGGGCAAGGCCGCGAGGTCAGCGTTTTTCACGGCGACCTCAGGGTTTGCTTTCGCAACAAAAGTTGTCTGCTTAAGCGCGGTAAAGATCCCGGCAAAGATCACAGCTGCGGCTCCAAGACCTGGAACGATGAGGTTCAGGCGAGGGCTGCGGCGAGTGATCGCAGGATCTTTGGCCGTGAGAAGCACACCAAAGAGAAGCAGAATCATAATGCCACCGAGATAGACCATGACTTGTGTTAGAGCCAAAAAGTCGGCTCCAAGCAGGACATAGAATCCGGCGAATCCAGTAAGCGAGCAAAGCAACCAGAAAGCTGTGCGAACGATGTCTTCAGACATAAGAATGAAGATACCGGGAATCACAGCTGCGGCTGCGCTCAACCAGAACGTAAAGGCTGTTCCACCAAGCTTTGCGTATACCGTAAGAAGGACAGCGATGCCCAGGACAAACGGTAGAACGGCTTTGAGAACAGCGACTAAAAAGCGCCCCATGGTTTCATTTACTCCTTGTTCTCAGACTCGGAGCCCTTAGAGCCCTTGTCGTCAGCCTTCTTGTTCCGCTTGGACGTCTTTTTAGAAGGCGTCTTCTTTGCGGGCGTTTTCTTTTGGCGGCCAGAGGTGCCAGCCTTCTTCTGACGTCCTGAAGTCGTTGCCTTCTTCTGACGTCCTGAGGTCGTGGCTTTCTTGGCGCGAGTCGACTTCGCCTTTTTGCCCTTAGCCTTCGAGTCTTGACTCT
>JARGOJ010001078.1 GCA_029210225.1 Planctomycetota bacterium | reverse complement strand
TGTATCAGCATCCCCTTTTTATTTCACTTCAATCTCGAGTTCTCTGAACTTCGACGTTCCGATTTAGGTGACCGTATGTGCTTTGAAGGCCATGATCAAGAGTCTCCCAGAGCTTCAACAAGCTTCGCTTATATGTCCTCAAGCAAGCTCGACGGCGCTTTTCTTCTCCCTGCTTGCTTCTCCACGCAGGTCCACCTCCAGAACCGCATCTCCTGCTCAGGATTAGCGTCAATGCGCATGCGATTTGATAGCGGTCCTCGCAATTCAGTTGGTACCTCTAGGACCACAGCCCGCGCCAGGAAGAGGTCTCGCTAGAAAGAGGAGTAAATCGACAGAGCTAGGTCGAAGCTTGGAGCCTCACTAAGAGCGCTTATTGCTCTCAACCCTTCAAGGCGAGATTTGTAACCGTCATTTTTTGCGATTGATGACGTTTAGCTTGAAGCTCTTGACGAAGAAATCAACAAAGAGATCCTTAGACTTTTGAGGCAAGCTCTTCAAAACATCGCTTGCCTTCAATCTCTGTTTGTTGCTGGCTAATGAATAGACCCAGAGGAACTGTGCGATCTCAGACCGTTTTTCCAATTTGTACATTTTCTCAAACAAATTGCTAGCCTCTTTGAAGCGTCGCTTTGACAGTTGATAGGCGCCAAGGCGAAGTAGTACGGCTGTTTGTTCAGTAGCTCCTAAACTCTGGCAAATCTGGACTTCATCAATATTGGTTCCCAAAATCCATAATACAGGTTGTTCCAGTCGACTTTCTGTCAGAACAGTGTGAAGCCATTGCCGTGCGTCAAATTTTTTCAGTACTTTGAACGGTGTGTCTGTATCGTGATAGAGTTCGCGGAAGCGGAAACTTGGAAGACTGTCCTCAATCAATGACTGCGGCCAAATTTTCTTGATGTGGCTACTCTCAGCAAAGTCTTTTGCGCCCGACTTCGCATTGACGAGATAAGCGTAGTGCGCTTCACAACTCTCAATGTCTTGAAATTTGGGATTAAGACGATGTGGATAATTATCAACGAGAGCTTTCTTGTCCTTCAATATCTCTCGAAGTTTCTTTCCGTCGGCGAGGAAGAAGCTCCCCATTTGTTCCGGTGATTCAAATCCCAAATTAATGAGATTCTTCTTCACAATAGGATCTCGCCATTGTTTGGAAAAGTGCTCACGGCTAATTGATTTTGGTTCTCTGATGCCAAGCAACATCCATTCCGAGCCCTTCCCCATCCAAAGTGACGACTCATCGAAGACGTCGACAAACGCTTTCACGATGGCATCAAAGTCGGACACAGTCAGTTGGTAAATTGGTAACCAGTAGGAGATCATTCCCCCTGACGCGAGTCGATCATGAACTAATTGAAAATACTCTTTTGAATAAAGGTTCGTCACTCCGCCGCCTTTGGGAGGAGGGGGTTCTCCGGTAATCAAGTCATATTTTTTCTGAGTGCTTTGGAGGAAAAATCGTCCATCCTCAATATGCACTTTGACCCTTTTGTCATTGAGCGGGTGAGTTTGAGGGTCGGGATGAGGTATGTAGCTCAGGTCAATAACTGAGCGGGAAATGTCAACGACATCAATCTCTTCAAAACTCTTTGTGTCCGTGAGAGCTTTCGCCGTCGTTCCCACACCAAAACAGATCAATAGGGCTTTTTTTGGATTGGGATGAATAGCGACTGGCAGGTTGACATACATGCTCATATATTGTCGACCATTGTAGCGAGTCGACGACATTGAATGGCTATTCGTCTGCATGCGGTAGTATAGGGGTCGGTTGAATTTATTCGTCTGTAGATACAAAATCGTCTCGGTCAAACCTTCTTTATACGCGACCACTTTTGTTTTGCTGTAACGAGTTCCAATGAGACGGTAAACGTTACTTTTGAGGTGATTCAAGGGGAAGTGACTGAGTGACAAACCATACATAGCAATGACGAACCAAGGTAAGATTGAATCTAATCTGGAGGTAGTTTTCGCGGTCCTTTTGAAAATTACGATAGCGAGGACCCCGTAAAGCACACTGAAAAGTAATAATGAGTATTCCATTCCTAATTGAGTAAGGAGTAAAAATCCTGCACAGAAGGATCCCAAAGTGGCGCCAATTGTGTTTGCCAGGGCAAGATACCCGGAGGATCGATAGTCTGACTTCAGTTCGTTAAATAACTCTCGCCCTAACATGGGGAAAAGCATTCCTGACAAAAATGAAACAGGAAACATCAGCACAAATGAAGGCCAGAAGGGATCTTGATGATACTCCCAGGGAAAGTAGCGGAAGCTCTCTATAACCATGGTGCCACTCAGTAATGCGACAAGGACCACAGGGTTTGCGATGTTAAGGACACGCTCTAATTTCGTTGTTGCCAGCCCTCCCAGACCAATTCCGGCTAAAACCACAGCGAGCATGACTGCGAACGCCGTCGAATTGCCAAAGGTTATGAGTAGGGTTAAACGAAACCAAATGACTTCAAGGGCGAGCAAAGAAAAGCCGGCACAAAATGCCGCGAGTAAAATTCGCATGCTACGAAAATTTAACGGCTCGTTCGAGACGACTTGCGCTCGTGTCTCAATGGGCTTCTTTGAAAGGCTCGAGTAGAGACGCCAAGCCAAGAACGCAGAAGTGAAGTTTAATCCGGCGGCGATGAGCGCAGCCCCCCATAACCCTGCCAAATTCATGAAAATGTATTCTGCGCCTAGGACACCAAGCACGGCGCCTAATGTGTTGCATGCATAGAGACCACTAAGCTGTGGGCCGAAGTCATATCCTCGCTGACAGAGTGAACGCATGAGCACGGGGAGGGTCGCGCCCATGGCGAAGGTTGGAATCAATAGTAAGAAGAAGGTGAGCCCAAGGCGTAAGCCGTTCAAAAGAAATTCTTGCCCAACTAAACTTTGAAAAATCGGCGTCATCAAACTGTTCAAATGGGGAAACAGGAGCACCAGTCCAAGGCCCGTGAATCCAATGCTCAGTTCAATCAATACATAAAAACCTATGTTGTTAGATAGACGGTGTCCCCAACGAC
>JARGOJ010001077.1 GCA_029210225.1 Planctomycetota bacterium | reverse complement strand
GAAGCGACCAGTTCGAGTTCGGAAGCGGTGTTCGGGGTCTTCACTGCTTTGAACTTCAGTTGGGGGCGCGTTAAGCAGTTGGGCGAGGCGATTGACACCGTTCATTTCGAGGACGGTTTGAGTGAAGGGGCTTTGAAGTTTCTTATTCCTTTTGAGGATGCGGGCGGTGGAGCTGGCGCGCCGTCTCAAGACTTGTCTCAATTTCATTCCAAAGAGACGTTCGAAATCATCTTTGAATTGACGGATGGTTCCGCGTTTCTTGACATTGGGTTGAAGCCGATTAGCTAACATCTGATAGAAGTCTTTTGCGAATTGAGAGAATTCGCGGCCTTGACCGAGGAAAGTGACGTCTGCGTGCATGTTGCAATTCATGATGGTTGAGAGGTCAATTGGAAAGACGGCGTTGTTCATTTCAGAGCGTTTAATGTTGAGGATGTAGTCGAGGGTCAATATTTGGGGTCTGTCTTTGAGGTGAGAGTATGGCGTGTGACCTGTGAACAAGACATAAATGACGAGGGCCGTTTGGTAGAGGTCGACGGAGGGGGAGAAGTAGCGCCCGACGCGTCCGTTTGCTTGCCGTGTGTCAATTAAGATCTCTGGGGGCGCGAGCAGCGGTGTGACCGCCGGTCCGGTCTTATCAAGCGTTGTGTTGAGTTTATCTAAGTAGTCCGTATTACGCACACTTCCCGCGTCAATCAGTACTCCTCTAAACTGCCCGTCGGACAGCTTTTTCCAATAGAGCTCTGGAGTGATTTCGTGACTGTCGTGTTCGAAGCGAATTAAGAAATTAGCGAGCTTGATATCGTGGTGAACGAAGCCGAAAGAATGGAACTTTTCGACGGCTTGGAGGAGTTCGAAAGAGAGGTCAGCGGCGACGGTCATGGGGAGGGATACGTATCGGCCGCTGCGATAGCGCTCGGGGGATTGAATGGCTTTGCGACATTTGGGGTTGTTGATGTAGAGCAGTGCGTTGGGGAAGAGGAATTCGTAGCAGAGGAAGCGTCGTCCGTGGGGGTCGACGAAGGATCCGAGGAGGTCGACGATGTTGTCGTGATTAATCTCGCTGAGGACACGATATTCAATTTCGGCTTCGAGGTTTTTCGCTTTCGCTTTGCCAGCTTTAATAATGACTGCGCGGCCGCTTTCGATGTCTTTGGCGAGGTAAGTGATGCCCTTTCCACCTTCAATCCAAGGTCGTACAACACGAAACTCCCGGAGCCCATGGAGACGAGTCTTCATTGCAAGAACCTGGCCGGTTACGAGAGGTTCGGCGTCAGCGGCGTTACTGTGTCTGTTTTGCATCGGACAACGCTTTGGTTAGTTTCGCCATAATAATTGAATCTAATCCGTTTCTTTTTGTTGATTGTATTCAATGACGTCGAGGCAGCCGGTGTGAAAGCCAATAAGGAAGAAGTTTGCCTCATCAGCATCCATGGTTGAGACGACATTTCTAGCGACTTTGCGGGTGTCTACCATCATTTTCTTTTGACTGGTGAAATCAGTAATGACTTCCCCTGTGAGCTCTTCGATGAGCTTGTGTTTTGCGGTCGCTTCAGAGAGTTGGAGAATCAGTTCTCCGAGGTGAAACAAATCGATGTAAACGCCGGATGATTGGAGGCCGATAATGAGGCTGTCAATGAGGTTGCGAATCCGGCCAATTTGTCGAGCATAGTGTTCGCGAATGACGATGAGGCGACGGCGGATGGGCCTTAGGTCGGAGAGGGTGATGTGTGGATTGAAGATTGTTGGTGCTCTGTTTGGAGTGGGGATTGGTCGATCTGTATCGTTGTAACGCTTGAGGCTATGGAAGGCTTTCGAGGCGACATACCAATTGACAATGTCGACGAGGTCGCTCTCATTGAATTCGACGTTTGGGTCTTGGACGACGCCCTTGCTGTGGTCAAATTCGAGCGCTGGAAGCTGGGAGAGGGAGCATTCTTTGCGCTCTAGGAGCTCGGTGAGGAGGTCTTGGCGGTGCTTCCAATAGGGGTGGGCGAGTTGATTATTGAGGTCAGTGCACACGCACTTACTGAGTTCTTTATCGTGGTCGGTGAGCTTTTTGATGAACTCGACGCGCTTTGGATTGAGTTGGATGATTTGCTTTAGGTTTTGATCGAAGCCCGTCTTGTTGAAGTCTTTGGCGGTCATGGGGAGAGAGGTGCTGATAATCGTTTTGAGCGCTTCGTCTTCGTCGATCCAGCTTTCATGGGCTGCTGAGTCGGAGTCGTGGGAGAACTGGGACAGGGAGTGGAGCTTCTCATCGTCGTCGAGCTCGTTGAG
Source organism: Planctomycetota bacterium (assembly GCA_029210225.1). GTDB lineage: Bacteria > Planctomycetota > J058 > J058 > JARGOJ01 > JARGOJ01. Next base: position 735 of record JARGOJ010001077.1, on the reverse strand, counting down.
GAGATCAACGCGAAAGCGCGGACCGGAGCGGCCGGCTTCAATGACAGCGCCATTCGTGACGACCTCGGATTGGACGAGCTGGCCACGGAGGTAGGTTCCGTTGACGCTCCCAAGGTCGGTAAGAATGCACTTGTCAAAGAGGCAATAGAGGCTGAAGTGACGCCTGGAGACGTCTTTGATCTCTGGGAGGGAGATATGGTTTTGAGGACCCCGTCCAGCGGTGATGTGTTGACTGTCGGAGGCCTCGAAGCTCCAGGTTTGAAGCTCGAATCCATCAAGGTGAGTGACCCGCAGGGCCACGGTTGATTTCTGCTGGAGCTTGGCTATTGTTGAGAAGACCATCATAGGGCCCTGACGACCAAGACGAATGACATCCCCAGGGGTGAGGGCAAAGGGCCGCTTGGAACGGAGGGGATGGCCGTTGATGAAGGTTCCGCCACGGGAGCCGAGGTCTTCAAGAGTCGGGTGATTTTTCGCGTTTTTGTAGAGGACGTGAACCCGGGAGGCAGCTGTATCGCGATCGGTATCGAGCTGTATCTCGCATGACTCATGGCGCCCAACGCGCTGCTCATGACTTAGGGGCACTAAATCACCGCGACGTCCGCCGGTTAGAAACCCGAAGGCGAATTCTTTCTTGTGCATATGAAAGCTCGAAGTCTTACTAGAAAGGGCAGCCCCCTTACACTTTCTAGTATCCTTTCCGTGAATTGTCGTTAGCAAGTCAAGTCTTCCGCG
>JARGOJ010001076.1 GCA_029210225.1 Planctomycetota bacterium | reverse complement strand
GTCAACAAGCGGAGGCCTATTTATTTCGTCCTCCAGCGACCCCGGGTCTTGGAGAGGCGATTGTTCCGACGAGTTTGGATGATTGGGAGATGGGGGATCCGGTTCGTTCTATTGATTGGCTGGCTACGCTATCTCAGCGGGGGCCGATCCTCGGAGCGAGCGTTCCGATTAAGCGGGAATTGATCGCGGAGTATGAGGGGCACGATGTGTCGTATTGGCGTCCCCGATTGGAGATCTATTTAGATGTGAGCGGGTCTATGCCCGATCCTCGGCGCAGTCGCAATGCGATGACCCTGGCGGCGCAGATACTGACTTTGGGGACTGTGCGGGCTGGAGGGGCGGTGCGTGCGGCGCTTTATTCCAACGATCCGGTTTGTTATTGGGAGTGGTGTCGGTCAGAGATTGAAATGTCGCGTTTTCTAATGCATTACGTGGGTGGGGGCACGTCCTATCCATTTCAGTTGTTAGAGAAGTCGACTGCGGAATGTCGTCAGGATGCGCCCATTCGGGTTGTTATCTCCGACTTCGATTTTGATCGCAATTACAAAAGTAAGTATAAGAAGAACTCGGTCATACTTAGGGAGGCTGTGGCGCATTCTCATCAATTTATTCTCTTGCTTCATAATTCGACAAAAGAGTTCATTAAAGAGTATCAATCTATTGGAGCGAAATACGTCGAAATTAAAGAGTTTGAGGACTTCCCGAAGCTGGCAGTCGATTTAACCCTGGCACTTTTCCCGGATGGCACAGATGTGGTTCACTGATAAATTTTTTGCCGCGAAGAAGAAGCCGAAGAAGTCTGAGGCCTTGATTGACCTCGACTTGCTGACGCTCTTATTTGAAAATGAAATTTTGCGAATTCGCAGCACGGAACCGCGTCCAGCGTTGATTCGCGCCCGCTTGGCGGATGGCTTTCGGAGCGTGGGTTTGAGTCCCTTGGCGCCGAATCTTTTCGACAGTGAAACAGAGAGCTTCGATGAGGAGGCGTGGCGGCGTCTGGCCTTGTCTGTCAGCTGCTTGGATGATGAGGATATCTCCTGGGGGATTTTTGCGTGCTCTGAGCGCAAGTCGGTGAAGTCTCTAGTCCTTGACGGTTTCATTCATTTGGCTCGGGAGCGCGTCGCTTTGACAATGGATCTCTTGTATGAGAGTGAGCTTCGGATGGAGGAGTATGCCCGTCATATGGCGGGGGAGCTTGGCCTCATGATCCTTGGGGAGAGCGAGGATGAGTCTGCAAAAATTCGCTATCGCTTGGATTATGCGCGATTGCTGGAAGAAGCTGATAAGGCGCGATTGTCGGCACAGGAGCGCATTGAGTATTTGCAGAAATTGCAGGAAGAAGAGCAGGCGAAGCGGGCGCCTCGGGGTAAATGGTAGCTATGCGGGAGAGCCCGGAGCAGTTTCAGAGACGAATGACAAAGGAGGGGCTTGAGGCGCCGGCGTCGTTGAATTTGCGTCGCTATCGCTTTCACACGGGGGCGACGCTTCGGCCCCTTGAGTCCGACGAGCCTTGCCCTGTGCTTTTTCGAGATATTGGTCCGGAGGCGATGGAGCTTTACTTAAAGGGTCAATTGACGAGGCTTGCGGGGCCGCTTAGTCCCATTACTTACATGAGGACCGCCGACTATGTGGAGCCATACAACGATTATGCGGCGATTGGCCGACTGATTCTTCTTCAACCTCTTGAGTTATCTCCGTGGCATTCAGGGATTGCGCCGATCTTTGTGGCTCGCTCGACGAGGATGCCTCGGGCGGAGAACCTCGCTTATGTACCGGGGAGCTTGGATTTAAAGGACGCTGAAGAAGAGCTAATGGAGCTTAAGTCCGTCAGAGAGCTGCGTCAGGCTCTTGGTGGGCAACGCTATGACAATCAAGTGCGAGACAGCTTGGAGCGTCTTGAGAGTCTTAACAGGCGGCACTGCGAAGTCGAGAACGCGGGAGCGAACGGGATTCGGATGAATTTGAAGTCGGGGCAGACGGAGCGCCGAGAGCGGGCGCTGGAACAGATGCAAGCGCTGGAGATCAGCGAAGAGGACCTTTGCTCGGCCTGGCATCACCTGCCAATAAAGAGTCGAGATCGACTCTATGAAATTTTTATGGAGGCAAAGATGGCCGAAGGGAGGGAGTCTTAAATGGGGAATCCAATTGTTAAGACGCGTCTTTCGGAGGACAGGGCCTCGCCTTGGCAACAATGTCGCTTTCTGACTTGTAGTGTTCTTCCGGTGCGAATGGCCTGCAATCTTCACTGTCCTTTTTGCTTCTCGAAGTCGTCGATTAGTTCTTTGAAGGCGGAGCAGCAAGATTGGGATCGCTTAGATGTTGAGAGTTACTATCAATACGCCAAAGACAAAGGAGCGAATCGATTAGTGATTACTGGGGGCGGGGAGCCGCTCTTAAGGCCTGAAGTGACCGTGTCCTTAATTGAGAGAGCGCGACCTTTTTTCGAGGAGATCGCATGTTTTAGTAATGGGACCTTTTTAACGGACGATCTCAGTGAAGCCCTTCAAGAGGCGGGGTTGAGCTACCTTTGTTATTCTCGGCATCATTACAACGATCAAGACTGTCGGGCGCTCATGGGTGAGGGGGCTCCGGCGCTCTCTGAATTCTTTAAGGCGGCGGGGTCTCTTAAAGTCCGGGCGACCTGTGTGATGACTCAGGGGGGCATTGAGAGCCCGGCGGACGTCGACGAGTATATGAGTGTTTTAGAGGGATTGGGTGTGACTGAATTTACCTTTAAGCACACCTATGTGGCTTATGAGCGCTCGGTCTTCGGGCAGAGCGCGGAAGATCAGTGGGCCAAGAATCATAAGGTCGAGTATGACCCTTTTGAATCTCAGGGGACTGTTCTCGCGCAGTTGCCCTGGGGACCGAAAATCCGCCGCATTGGTTCTCGGCAAGTCTGTTATTATTTTGAACCTCAACCGAGTTGGGAAAAGGACAATCGGCTATGCAGATCGATCAATCTTCTGTCGGACGGGACGGTCTATGCCTCGCTGGAGGACAAGCAGAGCCGACT
>JARGOJ010001075.1:1494-3018 GCA_029210225.1 Planctomycetota bacterium | reverse complement strand
TGGTGGGCCCATTGAGGAGTCTCCCAGCTAAAGGCGTCGTAGAGAACCTTATGCTTCGCTGTGTTGTCGAGGTGGCCGATGCCACGGATGACATGACTGATTTCCATATGATGATCGTCAATCACAACCGCGAAGTGATAGGTCGGGATGCCGTTCGTCTTGATGATGACGAAGTCTTCCACGTCTTTCTCGATGTCACCGCGGACGATGTCTTTAAAAGCAACCCGGCGTCCAGGATAATCTTTCTCGCTGACATGCATGCGGATGCAATGGGGCTCGCCCGCTGCAATGCGCTCTTTGACGACTTCAGGATCGAGATGGCGGTCGGGGCTCTCCCAGACGATGTCTTGAGGAGTCTCTAGGTTGTCGCGGTCGGGCGCTTGGCCGAAGTCGTAGTAAGCGAGGCCTCGATCGAGCAGCGCTTTGGCGTAGCGACTGTATGTTTCAAGCCTTTGTGTTTGGTAGTAAGGTCCCTTGGGTCCGCCGACTCTTGGTCCTTCATTCCAGTTCAATCCAAGCCAGGATAAAACTTCGAGAATGTCACGATCGGAGTCTTTGACTTCACGCTCCTGATCGGTGTCTTCGATGCGAATGATAAAAGAGCCGTTGTGTTTACGCGCAAACAGGTAGTTAAAGAGCGCGGAGCGGATGTTACCGAGGTGGACATAGCCGGTCGGAGATGGGGCAAATCGCACGCGTACGGGCTTTTCTTTGGAACTCATGGGGTCAGGTTTCCTCAGGGGCATAATGATTGAAACGTTGGGGACTATTCGGATCGAACTAAGAGGACGGTCGCACGAGCGGCGATCGCCTCCCGACGTCCAATCGCGTCTAGCCCTTCGTTCGTTTTAGCTTTGATGTTTACAATTGCTGGGCTTGATTGAAAGGGCTGCAGCAACGACAACACAGAGTCTCTAAGAGCGCTTTTCCACGGGGCAAGCTTTGGTTTCTCGGCGTGGATTGTAATGTCTGTATTGACGAGCTCATAGCCTTGGCTTCGAACGAGGCGCATGGCTTCTTCAAGAAAGATTCTCGAAGCCGCTCCCTTATTCGCTGGATCCGTGTCGGGAAATAACTCACCGATGTCCCCAAGGCCTACTGCGCCTAGTAATGCGTCAACCAAAGAATGAAGCACGACATCCCCGTCGGAGTGGCCTAAAGCGCCAAACTCATGGGGAATTTTCAGGCCCCCAAGAAACAGTGGACGCCCTTCCACCAACTTGTGAATGTCCGACCCTTCCCCGATACGCCACATCGAGCGTGCCTTAGGATGAGTCTCTTCCAAAGTTGGAGCGGGCTTCTTGCCCATAAGAAACTCGACGTAGGCGCAGTCATCAGCTGTCGTGACTTTTGGATTTGGATGAAAAGATTCGACCATTTTTATGGCCATGCCTGATTGCTCAAGAGCCATGGCTTCATCTGTGACGGTCCTCGCGTGTCTTAACGCCTCAATTAAGAGGTCGCGGCTGGCGCATTGAGGAGTACTTGCGAGCCAAAGATCGGCCCTGGGTAAAGTGCCAAGGA
>JARGOJ010001075.1:720-1484 GCA_029210225.1 Planctomycetota bacterium | reverse complement strand
ATCGTCGACTCGCTTGACCGTGCTCTTCACTCGACTACCAAGGATCGCGGCGCCGAGCTCGGCGGCTTCAGTAAGAGTTCGGCGGACGTCTTCAGGATCAATCAAAGGACGGGCCGCATCATGAACTCCGACGACACGATTCTCATCGTCCTTGCTGGCGAGCAGACCATTAAGGACAGAGTCTTGCCGACGTTGACCCCCTGCCACGCAGCGACTCGCTCCCCAGCTTTGAATACTCATAACAAGACCTTTATTGGCCATGTCTTCAGGGTGCAAGACGACGATGATTTCGTCGACGCATTGGACCCGTTTCAGTGATTTCAAAGTCCACTGAAGAATGGGCTTCCCTGCCAAGGGATGAAAGGCCTTGCGAAGAACGGCGTTCTGACCTTTCTTTTGAAGGCTCTGCCTGAGCCGTTCGCCCTGACCGGCGGCTACGACAATCAAAGACGCTTTTATTGTGACTGGGGCGTTCATGCTTCTTCCTCTGCTTTGATTCGGGCGAAGACCAGGGGGCCGTTTCGAGTCTTGATGGTCGAGGTGACCTCGGTGTTTAACTCTTCCCCGACAAATTCTGCGGCGCCTTCTACAACGACCATAGTGCCATCGTCAAGGTATCCCACTCCTTGCTTCTTGTTTTCCCCCCGTTTGACAATTTTCATCTGTAAGAGCGCGCCTGGTATCGCTGGAGTTTGAAGAACCCTCGCACAATCATGCATGTTAAAGACCTTCAGGCCCTGGGCAGCGGCCCGATCGAGCAGTCC
>JARGOJ010001075.1:0-679 GCA_029210225.1 Planctomycetota bacterium | reverse complement strand
TGGCGAGACGCCCGGGGTAGAGCGTCGCCAAATTGATGAGCTTCTCGTCGACTGTTTCTCCCTCAACCGTATCTTTGTGAATGGTCCAACGCGTCGGGCAGAGCTTCTGCATCTCACTGGCGATATCTAGACCTCGGCGGCCCCTCTCTCGACGATTCTTATCGCTGCGATCGGCCAGGTGCTGAAGCTCTCCAAGTACAAATTCGGGAACCAAAAAAGCCCCGGGGATTAGGTCGAACTTGAGCAGCTCTAGAAGTCGCCCATCAATGAAGATACTTGTATCCAAGATCCAAGTGCGCTTTGGGGTCGTGTCTTCAACGACCGGTATTTGTCCTCGCCCAGCCTTCAGAATGAGCGTCACCGCGAAGATCGGCCAAAGCAGTATCAGGGCGATAGCCTGCCCGGGACCCGTGAGAAACCAGGCGCTCTGAGCGAGGGCAAAGGCAGGAATGCAGCCGAGGAAAAAGCAGCGAATAGGGGAGAGAGGCATGGTTTTATTCATGTGGAGACAAAAGGGGCCATAAGTTTTTGATACTCCCGCTGAGCGTAGCGATCTGTGCATCCGGAGACATAATCACAAACTCCCCGATGAGGACCCTCACGCTCAATCCACTCTTGATACTCCGGAGGAAGCTGCCCCGGATGAGTGACGAACTCTTCGAATAAGGCCGTAAGAATG
>JARGOJ010001074.1 GCA_029210225.1 Planctomycetota bacterium | reverse complement strand
AAAAGAAATCTACCTGCCGGCTTATCGTTGGATCTTAGACAACAAAATGGGCCCAGAGCTAAAAAGACTTGCCCGACTTGGCGCCATGCGCACCGTCTTGCTCCTCGATTACGAGACCAACTGCGATGTGGACGATCTGTCCAAGCCCTTATCTCACGCGAGTTTGGTAAAGGCTCGTTTGGATGGGATCTTCTAGGAACTCGAACTTTCTTGGAAGCATGGGACAAAAAAAAGACCTGCCGGGTTAGGCAGGTCCTTTTTCATTTGAGAATTGAGTCTTAAACGGTCAAGTTCCTCAAGGGTTGTACTTCACGGTGAGCGGGAAGATGACCGTGGCTTTGCGATTACTCGAGTCGATGTACATTTCGACGGTGTAGTCGCCTGCGAGAATCTGTCCGCCGGGTCCGCTACCGTTGAGGAGGATAGAGCCGGTGTATTTGAGTGATTTGCCGACCCCAATGGTCTCCGAACCGAGGAAAGCGGCGTAGCGGATGGTCGCGCCGTGAGAGGTGACAAAGTTGCCTTTGCTGTCTTTCAGAACGATATCGAAGCGCTTTGTGCTGTTGAAATTCACGACTTCGGGTCGACCGCTGTCATTCTTCATTTCGATGCTGACAGTCATGCGATTGACGGGGCCATTTTGATTGAAGAAGATCTCCGAGTATGGCGAACTACCAATGACTGTGAGTCCGGTGGGCTTGGGGTATTCGACCCCTGAAATGGATCCTTTGGTCATATCCCAGGTGACGAGACCAGTGATGTTCAATTCTGTGTAGCGAACGATGCCCACTCCTGGCTTAAAGAAGATGCTTGTGACCCCAGCATCGGAACAGCTTGTGCGGAAGTCGAGACGGACGCAGTTGTCCATTTTGCCAGCGGGAGTGACGATCACGACGTTTTTGGCGCCGATAACAACGTCACCGTAGTTGCAGGGACCAACATCAATGCGATTCGTGGATCCAACTTGGGCGTTGAAGTCTGCGAGGAGCTGGTGAGTACCTTTGTCTTGGCTGTAGACGTAAACGCGCTCGGCGTTGGGGTGAGCCCAGACCCAAATTTTTCCGAGGCCTCCGAAGTTCTTATAGTGCTTCCAGTTTCCTGACTCTCCATCTGTCTGGATGGTGGTCTTGCTTCTGAAGCGACTGTTTTCAAATTCGGCGAAGTCGCCTTTTTCATACGGGACATGAGTTGCGGCGGCCGCCATGGTGGGGGCGCAGAGCAACAAGGTCATCGCGATCAATGTTTGACGCATTGTTCATTCCAATAATTATCTAACGTTTACATTCTTACAAACTCACATACAGAGCCCAGATCTCATTCAATAATGGACTGGGGCGAAGATTATAGCAGCCTCCTTTCACGGGCCGTACATTTTTTTCACAAAAGGACCGGAAGCCCAAGTTTATTGGCCTCCACAGAAGAACACCGCTTTCATTTCTGTGGCTGTTTAGCCGGAAGAACGAGTCGCAACGTTTTAATTTGGGAACGGCTAATGGAGCGTGCATTCTTTAAGAAACAGCGACAATGCACTGACCTAAGAAGCTTCAGCAAAAAGACTTACAGAAGAACTCCACAACGCCGTCATAGCAATGGATCTGGAATCCTTGACGCTTTTGAAGACTGAAACCCTAGCTAAATCGTTAAAGAAAAGAGCAAAGCAGGCAGGGAATGGACAATAAACCGTTCGGCCTTCTGTTGCTTGGCTATGCCTTTGAGATTCTGGAATCTCGCTCCCCCATCCATATCTACAGAACTTACTATTGACAGGGTGTTTACATATTGTTCATATATTGTATAAATTAATGAGTAGAGAGTTAAAAAGGGAGAGCGAAGCCGTGGAAGAAACTCAAAACTATGTGATTTTCGGCGCCACAGGGGGCATCGGTCAGAGCCTCGCCAGGCTCTTGAAACAACGATGGCCTTGTCGTCTTTATCTATGCGGTCGAAACAGGGGTGTCTTGACTGAGTTGGCGGAAGAATTGGATGCAGACATCGGGCAGCTCGATGGCCCCATTGCATCGGAAATTGAAAGGCACATCGGCATCGCCCAAACAAAGTACGGGCGTATTGATGGCTTAGTTAACTGTATTGGTAATCTCTACCTCAAGCCCGCGCACCGGACTTCGAATGCCGATTGGCTTGATGTCCTCGAAACCAACCTCACCTCTGCTTTTGCCATCGTTCGAGGCGCAGGACAGCACATGAGGAAACATGGCGGTTCCGTACTGCTCATTTCTTCGGTCGCAGCCCGATTAGGCCTCGCGAATCACGACGCGATCGGGGCCGCCAAGGCAGGCGTTGAAGGACTCACCCGATCTGCTGCAGCGAGCTACGCCCGCTATGGAATTCGTTTTAATGCTGTCGCGCCGGGACTTACAGAGACGCCTATGACCGAGAAACTGCTGAGACAGGACTCACAACGGCGCAACGCCGAGGCGATGGTTCCCCTAGGTCGAATTGGTCGTCCCGACGATATCTCTCGGACCGCATGTTGGCTACTCAATCCAAAGAACGATTGGCTCACAGCCCAGGTCATCGCCGTTGACGGTGGATTGAGTAGCAGCCGGAAGGCTGTCTCCAGGACTCTCTGATCGCCTCATTTGTCCCGTGGCTTCAGGCATTTGAGCAGCACTGCCTCACGCCCATCGGCTTTTGCGTCGGTGAAGCTCCCACTTTCGATCTTAATGGCAATGTTGGCTTCTAATGAGCCGCTTCATTCTTTCCTCCGAACTGGAAGAACGAGGCGTCGTCCCATAAAATAGTTTCGAATCTAAATAATTTAGCCGAACGATCTCGTTCTTCCGGACAGTCGTTAGAGGGAAACTCGTGTCATTCTTAAAATCCTTGTTCGGACCCAGTAAAGATGAAATTTGGCGTGACCTGGCCCATGAGCTAGGAGGGGAGTTCTACGAAGGCGGACTGTTCAAAGGCCCGAGTGCGGTCGCTGCTCGATACAAAGAGTGGACAGTCACCTTCGACACCTACTCCACAGGTGGAAAGAACTCACAAACCTACACC
>JARGOJ010001073.1 GCA_029210225.1 Planctomycetota bacterium | reverse complement strand
ATTCTTTTCCTCCGTCAATTTACGCAGCTGATTGTCGAACTGACGACGGCTATTCAGCCGCGCTACTTCGATAGCACTCAGTGTTGCTACCAGGGCTGAGACGGCGAGGAGGCTAAGCCCGACGTAACGCGCCGGATGCTTTCGGATATGACGTTTTATTCGCTCAAGGAGGCCGTAGGAGAAAAGCGGCAGCTCTTCACCCAGCAAATAGGCTTTGAGGTTAACGACAAATTGATTGGCCGATTCTAGTCGATCGGCCGCTTCAGACTCCAAAGCGTTGGCTGCAAGACAATCCAATTCGGGAGGAACGGCCTGGCGATCCGATGGAATTGCGATCTCCCCTTTAATCGTCGCCGTCATTCTATTGATGGCGGTCTTCCCTAAAACAGGGGGCTTACCCGTTAAGATTGTTGTTAAGATTGCTCCGAGGGCAAAAACATCGGCCTGCTCATCAACACGCTCGCCCGACGCTTGCTCTGGGGGCATGTAGCCAAAGGTTCCAATGACCGAGCCCACCTGGGTCGCATCGAGGTCTTCACTTAACTCCTTTTCTACGTCCAAGAGGCAGGAATCCTCACTTTGGGAGTCACCGAGCGGCCGGGCCAAGCCCCAGTCCATAAGCATCACTTCGCCAAATTGCCCGACCATAATATTGGAGGGCTTTAAATCGCGGTGGATGATCTGGCGGAAGTGAGCAAAAGCAACGGTTTCAGATGCCTTGAGCAGTATCTCTAATAGCTCCCTAAGCTGTTTTGGATTGTCTCCTCCCTCTTTGTGAAACTCGTCAATGCGCCGCTGTAAGGTCTCTCCTTCAATGACTCGCATGAGCATATATTGTTCACGGTCGTCATTAACTCCGAGTTCGTAGACAGCGGGAACACAAGGATGATCCAAGGCGGCAGTCAATCGGGCTTCTCGGAGGAATCGTCCTAACAATTGCTTGTTCTGATTTGAGGTTTGGGTCTTTTGAGAGGAAGCGTTCTTGAGCACCTTCATGGCGGCTTGGCGGCCAAGGCGTTGGTCGCTGATTCGGTAGACAACTCCCATCCCGCCTTCGCCGAGCTTTCCTAAACGGCGAAAGACATGCTGGGCGTGAGGCGCAAAGAGGGGCTCGATTTCTTTGGCGCTGAGATACGCCTTCGAGAGTGTTCTGAAAACAGTCTCGTCTCCAGAAAGCATGGGGATTTGGCTCTGGGACGCGGAGGCTTCGAGAGAATGGTAGAGGTTGGCGGAGGGCCCTAGCTCGGATTCGCTGCGGATTTGCATGGCGGTCTCAGGGCTAATAACTGACTGGCGCAGGAGTACCTCGCAAAGGTCAAGCCCCGGTGTGAGCTGGCCCCATGCCCATTGCAATTGGCTCTCGTTGGCCAACCCTCGGCTCAGTAGTAGCTGCCATTGTTTCTTTGGATCACTCATTGCTCTTCGACTCGTTTAAGATCTCCCGAACACCAAAAAGCGGCGTCTTTAGAATTGATTCGCTCAGTTCCAAATTAAGGCTCAGATTTCGGGGCCAACGATTGGGATCGGAGATGGTCGATTGAATGAGTCCCTTATCGTCAATCTTCCAATGTTTCAGCAAGAGCCGGCCGAGGTCCTCGCGACTCACGGCGTCCTGACCCCCCACATGGAGAACGCCGCGATAGTCGTGGGTGACCAGCTCTAAGAGAGCTTGGCTCAGGGTGACCGCCCAAACCGGATTTCTAATCTGATCAGAGAAGAGACCAAGAGTTTTCCCAGCGCTGAGGCTCTTCTTCATCCATTGACTGAAGTGATCCGCTCGCTGGCGTCCATAAATCAGTGAGCAGCGAACAATTGCGTGATTGTCGACGGAGGACGCGTAGTGCTCTGTTTCAACTTTCATTCGTCCATAGTCATGGAGAGGTTGAGTTGGGTCCGTCTCAGCGTAATGACCCTTCTTACCATCAAATACAACGTCACTAGAGACTAAGATAAAACGACACTTGGACGACTGAGCAAGCTCACAAAAATGGCGGGCGCTGGATAATGCGAGCTCTAAACCAGCCCGTTCAGACCCAACTGTGTGAATCATGACTTCTGGGCGAAAGCTCTCAAAGAGCTCTTGGCGCCGATCAAAGTCAGACAGATCCACCCGCAGGGCTCCTCTACTGAGCGCCGGCTCCCCTTTGAAAAAAGTATGCCCCAATTGAAATTGGTCTTGAGAATAGGCTTCTGGGACCAGGTGACGCCCTAGGTAGCTCGATCCACCTGTGATCAATAAGCGCATAGTTCTCTATCTGGGCTCGTTGAGGGCCGGGCTGAACAGTTGAGCATAATGCATCGCCTCTGCTTGGGTCTGATGACGCTCGCGACTACGCTATCATACGACTTTTTTCGGCGATGCGGTTTTAGCCAAGGCAAGATTCATTCTCTCCCCAGCTCTGAGCCGTGTTCACCCTATGACTCTTGATGAATATTTTCGAGACAGGCTTTCCTCGCTCTCTGAAAAGAGCGTTGGGTTATGATTCAGTGCCATCACCCTCTTCAGACTTCTATCAGGATTGATGAATGTCAAGCATCATTATCTCTCGGACACCTGCGCTCACTTTGATCTTCGCGAAGATGGACGTTTATGTCGATGGTCAACTGCGTGGGCGCCTGGCTTATGGGGAATGCCTGAAGGTCCCTGTGGAATCTGGAAAACATGAAGTGACGGTTGGCGAGACGATCACGATGAGCGAGGTTCATTTAGCAACGGTGACCGACGACGAGCGCGTCTTCTTTACAATTGATTTTGACAATTCCCTCGATCCTCGTTATTGGCTAGTTCCTCTAGAGTTATTCGAGGCCGATAGCTCCGAACAGTCTTGCAGTCGCTGCGGTGATTTTGCCGCGTCATTTTACGAATACAACGCTGTCATGTGCGGACCGTGCCTTGAGTTATTTCTTGAGCCAGATGCCAGAGAGCGAATCATCAAGGTCGGTGCGTTTATTGTGCTATGGAGCTTTCTTGCTCTTTGCCTCGCATTCTTCGGATGCATTGTTTATGCCTGGCTTGTCTAA
>JARGOJ010001072.1 GCA_029210225.1 Planctomycetota bacterium | reverse complement strand
GTTCTCTTTGAGGAAAGTCTCGTAGAGAACCTGTCCATCCAAATCGGCGGGGAACGCGTCGTAGTCTCATTCTGGCGGAGGCTAGGGTGGGGAAACGGCGCTTTGTGTTTATGAGCGCTTGTCTCACGCCCCACTCTGCGCTAATTTGGGTGCAAGAAACCTTGAACGGTGGGGGAATGCGTGGCGTTTTTCGGGAGTCGAAAACAAACTGACAAAAAAGCAAGTGAAGCTCTCGCCGCGAGAGCCTTCCAAACGCTTGGCCGAGTAGCCTCCGCTGGAGAAGCGGAAGACGTTTTACGCAGCATTCTCGAAAACGTCAAAGACCTGTTCCACTGCGAAGCGGTGTCTATCTCCGTCCTGGAAACCGGCGTCACAGCCGGTGAAGTCTCCTGGCGCTTAGACGTCGTGGGCGGAAAGAACAAGGGAAGCAAAGTCACTGAGAGCGACTGCAAGCTCATGCCAGCGCTGACTCTTGGCAACTTCATTCTCAGCTCAGACGCCGGCACCGAAGATGTGCAACTCAAAACGACGGCCATGGCCTTTCGCGACAACGCGGTGCTCGGTTGCCAGTCCTTCAAAGGTCGAGTCTCACTCCATGAAGATCCTACGCCGGATAACGACCTCGGTGACGGACGCCTGACTGCACTCGCCATTCCCCTCTGCTACGAGTCGCACGCCACCCTGATCGCTGAAACGATCAAGATGGGTGTCCTGACCCTCTATGGTGTCCCGCTCCGCTCAGATATCGGGACGATTCAGGGAGTTATGGGAACCCTCTTAGCTCAAATGTTGGCCTTCTCTCGTCAGGTCTACAAAGACCCGCTGATGAACCTCCGCTCGGAAAATGAAATTCAGAACGAGGTGACCCGCCAAGCGAACCTTTATGAATTTAAGAAGAGTAGAATCGCCGGAGGAGTCGTCTTCGGACTGGTTGACTCTTTGACGCATTATAAAAAGACCATCGAGAACGAAACAGATGTTGGCGCAGAGACCGCGTCGCAGTTTGTAAACGATGTCATTCGCGGCGTGGGTCAATGCATTAACGCTCGCTCAATGCTCTTGCCGCTCTCAGACGGACGCACTTATCGCTCAGGAGTCTCAGGACGATTTGGCAGCAGCGGTTTCGTCTGTGTGCTTCCGACACTTCAAGAAGATGAGTTAGTCCGTTTTGGGCGAGCCCTTCAAAACGACGTGAAGGAATACCAATTTCCCGGGGAGAAACTACTCGAAGAAGGTGGAATCACGCTGAGTGTGCGTGTCCTCTCATTCCAAAGCAAGTTCGACGCGGAGACAACCTGGATGCAAGTGCGCGACGAAATGTCGACCATGTATCGAGAGCAGTCCCAAGCCCGAGGAACAGCCAAACTTCGCGACTTCACAGCGACTGTTGCTGTCTATGCGAGCAAAAAGTGGATTAGCTTTGAAGCCTGGAAAGAGCACTGGAAGCTTCGCAAAGCCCAAGAAGCCAAAGAAAAAGCGAAATCTGCACCCAAAGCCGTCGCCGAATCCGGTCGCCGTCCTGCGGGGCCGCCTCCAGGTGCTCGCCCCTCCCGACCAGGACCAAGGCCAAGCGGCCAAGGTGGACCTCGCCCAACTCGTCGTCCATCGAAAGCACCTCCTGGCGCACGGCCTCCTCGTGGTGGACCGGGTCCTCGTGGACGACCTCGTGGGCGTCCGGAGTGATAAGCTCTCTCCTTCCCGACTCTCTGCGCTAAAAACGGTCCCATGCCCCAGGTCGCTAACACACTACTTATCCTCGTCTCGGAGTTATCCGTCACGTCACCAGGTGGCCAAATCCTTGATCACGCGAAGGGTCTTATTGAACGTGGGGTCCCTGTCACGATTGTCACGGGTGGTGGTCGCCTCGTAAAAGAAGCTCAAAACTTTGGCGTCTCTGTGCTCGTGCGCCAGCTTCCCCGGGTCAAGATGTTGGACTATATGTTGGTCCGCCGGTTAGCGCGGGAGCTGCGCTCTCTGGGAACACGGCTTGTTCACGCCTATGGGACTGAAGTCGCTCAACTCGCCAGCCACATCGCCCAGAAAGCCAATTGCCCCTGGATACTCGAAGTTCACAATCAAAACCAAGCGCTGTCTGCAGGCGCATTCGAAATGGAATCGCTGTTTCAAATCTTAGTTCCCAGCGAAGAGCTGAGAGCGCACCTCGTTCATAAGCATAAAGTTCCAAAAGAGCTTCTCAAGGTTCTTCGCCCTGGCATTGATTGTGACCGTGCGTCTATAAGGCCTCGTCCGCGAACCGATCAAATGCCTGTCATCGCGAGTTGTGGCCCCTTTTTGCCGACGGGGAATCATGAGACCCTCGTCCAAGCCGCCAAGCGTCTCAAAGACAAAGGACGGGAATTCCAACTCTTGCTCATTGGGGATGGCCCGGAGCGTGCGGCCCTCTGGGATCTCTGCTCCGATTTGGAAATCGTTGACCAAGTTGTCTTTACTCTCGATCAGCCAAGCCGAAGCGCGGTCTTTGAGTTGGTCGACATCTATGTTGATTGTTCTCCGCGTGAAGCCATTTCTCATGATTTATTCGAGGCCATGGCCCGAGGCATCGTCGCCGTGGCCTGCCGAGCGGGGAGCGTGCACGACCTGATTACCGATCGGCAATCAGGGCGAGTGGTCATTTCCGGAGAGGATGGTGAGCTCTCTGAGATTCTCCTTGAGACCTTGGAAATCCGTCCCGAAGAGCGGGAGCTTATGGGGCAGGCGGCGCGGCGGAGGGTTCAAAGTGAATTTCCTGTCAAGAGCCATTTGATTGCCTGTATCAACCTCTACAACTCAGCCCTTGATCGATTGGAAGACAGAGAAACTCCTCCGTCGATGAAAAGAACAACGTCACGACGATGGCGCCTAGAGCTTGGCTTGGATGCCGGTAAATCAAAGCTCTGATTATGGTGATTCTTCGACTTCTTCGCGTCCAACAGTGTCTTGGGATGCGACTGATTTCAATGGAGCCACTCATATAACTCGCATTCCCGAAATGATTTGAGAATGAAATTGAATGCCGTTCCCA
>JARGOJ010001071.1 GCA_029210225.1 Planctomycetota bacterium | reverse complement strand
GATCGTAGATGCGGTCGTTGATAATCCCCATGACTTTGACGCAGTTATCGTCGGAGATTTTCATCGCCGCACGGGCTTCATTCTCGATATCTTCAATGTTGTTTAGGTTGCGAGTGTGAAGGAGTTTCAACGCGACTTGCTGGCCTGTTTTCGGCTCTTCTCCCAGGTAAACCACTCCCATATTTCCGCTGCCGAGCTTCTTTATGCGTCGGTAGGGGCCGTGCCAGATTTCTTGTTGATCGAGCTTCGGCGAGTCGTCCTCTTTCCGCGGCAGGATCTTCCGAGTCTCTTCGCTAACCTTTCCTCTCTCCTCGACCCGATATTCCACAAGCTTGCGGAGGTTCTTAATTTGAGTCTTCGATTTATCCGAGACATTAGAGAGCAGGTTCTTCTCGACGAGATCGAGGAGGTCCAACATCTTGCGCCCGTCAGTAGCGGCGAGCTCCGAGTCTTTTTGAAGGAATTTGTGAAGAAGTATGTCGAAGGACTCAAGCCAATCGACGTTGACATCGAATGCGCTCACACTGCTCACGAGATCCCAAATGGCATCGGGATTAATCGTGTCTATGTGCTTTTCAAAAAAGGAGCTGTCTGAGCCGGGACTTGCCATGAAGGCTCCACACCAATACTTACTCTCAAGGCTCGACTGTAACACGGGCGAGATTGGAGTGAGAAGTAAAACACAGTCCTAGTCACAAGTCTTTGACCAACTGTCTCTTATGTCAGTTTTATCAAAAATCTAGGAGGAACGTAACTCTGTGTTAGAAAAGAGCTTTCGCCAAACCCCATCAAATTTGCCATTTGTGGAGCTTGGCGAAGATCGCGCTTCTCAAAGCCTTTTCAGGGGCTATAGGTCGTTTGCTTCAGTCGGAAGAGCCGTTGCCAGAGTTCGAGTCGGACTCGGGGGCTTCAGGTTGAACATAGTCGCCGCTGATACCGAGTTGAGTGTCAGTTGGCACTTCAACTTTCTTAATGACTCCGCCGCTATTGATCACGACCTCAACCGTTTCCGTTTCAGCATCTTGAGGCAGTCTAAAGAGATCGCGCATGCCACGGACAACAACGCCGTTATAGGTGATCAGGTAATCCCCTGGAACAACACCAGCTGTCTTCAGAGGTCCGTCGGTCACGGTCAGAATAAAGAAGCCTGCGATGGTGGGTTCGCTGAGCTTCTTG
The DNA here is from genome assembly GCA_029210225.1 of Planctomycetota bacterium. GTDB lineage: Bacteria > Planctomycetota > J058 > J058 > JARGOJ01 > JARGOJ01. Next base: position 1,848 of record JARGOJ010001071.1, on the reverse strand, counting down.
GCGAGGTCGGCGGCCTCTTGGATTTCAGGATCGGGGTCGTTTAGAGCGTCGTCGATGGCTTGAGCAGCCTCAGGGCTGTCGTTCTTGGCCAATCCGGTCAAGGCGACCTTCTTCACATCACTGGGGACTTCCTGATCGGAGATGACCTTGTTGAGGGTTGAGACGGAGGACGGGTCGTTTGTTCGAGACACTTGCATCACCGCGCCACGATAGGGGTCTTCCATCATGGTCATCATGCGCTGGAAGCCGGTTGCGTTCTTCTGGGCATCGGTCAACGGCGCGGGGGCGGGGCTGTTCGTGAGAAACGTGGAGTAGGTTTGAGCGCGCTTCGCGGCGTCGGGCTCCATGCGGCGGTAGGCCATAACAGCGGTGCCCTGGAACTTTCGAGCGGTCTCAGCGTCGACTCCAAGGCCCCCAGCAGTGAGGGACCAGGCGAAGAGCTCTTTGTCGGCCCAGCCCATGCCGAAGCGAGCGCGGAAGCCAAGACCAGACCAATTAGAATCGTTGAGCTGCTTCCAAAGCTTGAGAACGTCTGGGTAAGCCGATTCTCCAAGCTTGGCGAGCTCGCCAAGCGCCGAAACCATGCCGTCGCCGTCACCTTCAGCCTTGGCCTTCTCGAAAGCGGCCTTGATTTCGGCGATGCGCTGGGCAATCTCAACCTGGTCGAGAACAATCTCGCCGTTTTGAGCGCGTTGTATATCCGATTTCAACGCAGCGATTTGGCCTCTTAATGAAGTCATTTCCGCAGACTCACCGGGCTTGGAGATGAGCTTCGTTGCGTTCAATTCCAGGGTTTTCTTGGCGACCTGGGCCGCTTCCTGACGTTGACCGTCAAGGACCGAGAGGGTGCGCTGAGCGTCTCGGATGCTCTGGCGCAATTCGCGATTCTCAATGAGATGCGGGTTCTCGGCCTTCGCCGTCGACTTTTCAGGTTCTTCAAGCAGCTCTTTAAGAGCTCCTCCTCCAAGCCAAAGCCCCACAGATCCGGCAATAAGGGGCAGTAAGACACAGATGATTAAGGTCTTCTTCATAGTTCACTCGCTCTCTTTTTTCGCAAGGACCTTCACATAGGTGCCGTCGACGCCCAGGTCTTTGTTGGTTTCAACAGTTAGATTCAATGATGCTTCGTTTTGATAGACCACAACAACGGCGGTCTTAGTCTTTTGACTTCTGGGAAGGAACCAAAGCTCCCGGTCGGAGGTGATCACTCTGCCGGCGTAGGAAATGATGCTGCTTCCCGCTTGGATCCCTGCTTTCTCAGCGACGCTACCCTTTTTCACAGAGCGCACATAGAAGCCGGTGACCTTCGCTGCGGCGAGTTCATTGAGCTTCGTAGCAGTCTCACTGAGTTTTTCATTAGGGTCACTCATGGCCTCGCGAATGACACGGGCGGCATCTTCGGAGGGCTGGTTGAGCAGGCCGCGAAGCGCTGAGTTGCGCACGTCTTCAGGGAGCGCGGTGTTGCTATAGATCGACACGAGCATGGTCGATGAGTTGGGGTTCTTAATGCGAGTGAGTTCTCTGAGGGCTGAGCGATAAGGGTCTTGTTGCCCACCCCGTCCTCCACGACCGCCACGACCGCCACGACCGCCTCCCGGAGGACCACCGCGTCCACGGCCGCCACGGCCTCCACGACCGCCAGCATTCTCTTCGTCCTTCTTCTCTTCGAGCTTCGCGGGGAAGCCAAGCTTTCCTAACAACGAAACAAAGGTCACGGCTAATTTCTCTTTGTTGTTCTCCAAGAAGCGGAGCATACGGATGCCCGTCGATTGGAACTTGGCGAGCTGCTCGTCATTGAGATCGACGTTGTTCGTGAGCGCCCAGTGGAAGAATTCTTTGCTTCCACCC
>JARGOJ010001070.1 GCA_029210225.1 Planctomycetota bacterium | reverse complement strand
GGTGATGAGCGAGGTCACTGAAACTGAGACGGAGAGCTTCGCTGTGACTGGAAATAAGCGGATTCTGTCTAGTAAGCTGGCAGGCTGGAAGAGCCGGAAATTGAGCACTGCGTAGCCGTGAATGACGGTGCCAATGAGAATCCCAAGGCTAAAATAGGGCAGCAGTGTGTAGATTTCGAGGAGAGGAAGGAGAATCCCCATGAAGTTGGTGAGGGCGCCGGTGGTCCAGGCGGCGAGGAGGAGGTTGTCAATTTGTGAGGATAAGGCTTTACTTTCGATGCTTTTGCGGCTTTGGGCTAAGAAGTGTCGGCCGAAGAAGAAGAGCGCGTAAATGACCAAGCCGATAAAATAAGTGGCTGGGGTCAATTCGAGAAAAAACTCACCGTCGACGAACTCGGCGCGGCCAATGGCGTGCCCGCTGACAACTAAGGCAATGGATATGTAAATGGGGGTGGCATAGAAGATGACGGGCTTCCAGGCGATGGGTCGTTGAACTGGGAAGACCCGGGTAAACCAGAGGAAGGCGACTTGAATGGCGAGGGCGAGGAGTAGAGCGGTCTGAGCCCAGAATCGCCCGTCCTCGTTGGGGCCATGAAAACCCCAAAAGAAGAGGTCGTTGACGACCCATAGAGCGAGCAGCCAACTGAACACAGCGAAGGCGCGATTCTCCGGGCGCCCGGGAGCAACGGAGAAGACTTGAAATCCGAGGGATGTGATGCCAAGCAGGACCATGGCTAAAATGACGATTAACATGGTCAAGAGTATAGCGAAGATTTCAGGACGGAATGACAGTCTCCGCAGGCTTTATCGGTCTAACAAAAAAGTCTGTTTGACTTTCATGAAGCTCAAACCAAGAATCATTCCCTAGTATCACTGTAGAAACGAAGAAGAGGATTGGCGTTGTGGACAACTATCTAAACCGATTAAAACGCCTCGCCCATATTGACCCAAAGAACCCTGAGCTGCGTGGCCGTCTAGGACGGGCCGAAGAGCAAGCGGGGGCCGACTTCGATGGACAGAGCTTGGCTGACAGAGTGCAGAACATCGGGGCCTGGGACTTCGAGCTGCTGGCTATGTCTTTGAAAGCGGTCACTGAGTCTGGAGCAGCCTCGGCGCCTTACCTTCATGAATTGGTCCTGAACAGTGATGATTATTGGACCCGTCGTCGGGCTTTAGAGGCCCTCGGTCGAATCGAGAGTTTGACCGTGGGTACGCTGATTCGCGCACTATCCGACAGAAGCGGCTCAATTCGTTATCTGTCTGCACGCTTTCTTGGAAACTACGGTGTCCTCAATATCCGTGAAGCGCTTCCTGCGCTGCTTCGCTTGTTGGACGATGAGAAATGGTACGTGCGCCGGGAGGCAGCCCTTGCTCTTGGAGCGATCCGGACACGCTTTGAGAAAGACCCACAGCATGGCGTTGTCGAGCTTGAAGAACTGACGAGCCAACTGAGGGCTCATTTAGAGGACCCGGAGCCTCGTGTGCGCGTGGTCCTTGAAGCTTTGCTTTGAGAAACCCTGGAGAAGAATCAAAATGTAGAGAGGATGCAGATGCTCCACGAAAACGGCCCCTGTGATATGTGCCAACGGGATGTCCCGAATATCACGAAACATCATCTTATTCCCAAGACCCGACATAAGAATAAGAAGAATAAGAAGAACTTTGATCGCCAAGAAATTCATGACCGGGTGATTTGGATCTGCCGACCCTGTCATAGCAATATTCACGTTGTGTTCACTGAGAAAGAGCTTGAATACGATTACAATACTCTCGAAGCCCTGATGCCGCATCCGAAGATTGAGAAGTTCACCAAGTGGATTATGAATAAGCCTTCGGGGACCAAGGTTCCCTTCTCGAAGCCAAACCGCAGGAAAAAGTAATTGTCTTTGACAGAGTCTTCCACCTCAGCGTCTATAGAATTTCTATCTCGACTTTATTGAGATACATTTATCCGAACTGTTTCATTCACATTTTATGGAAGGAAGACATAGGCATGGCCGACACAAATTACGAAGTTCACCAGGTTCAAAAAGGCAGCCTCGTCAAGTCGTGGACCAAAGGCGTTCCATTCGAAGATCAGGCGCGGGCTCAGGTCAATAACGCCGCGGTCTTACCTTTCATTCATAAGTGGATTGCAGTGATGCCCGACGTCCATGCTGGAAAAGGCGCGACCGTCGGCAGCGTGATTCCAACTCATCGTGCCATTATTCCAGCGGCGGTTGGAGTCGACATTGGCTGTGGAATGATGGCGGTGAAGACTAGCTTGAACGCGGCGCAGTTGCCTGACAGCCTTGGTGGAGTTCGCGAGGCGATCGAAAAGGCTGTTCCTCATGGACGCTCCGATTCTGGCGGACGAAATGACCGTGGAGCTTGGGGTCAGCCACCGGAAACGGTGGTCGGCGCATGGAATCAATTGATGCCAACCTTCGACAAGATCACCGCGAAGTATCCAAGGATCGCACGGTCGAACAATGTTCGTCACTTAGGAACCTTGGGAACAGGGAACCACTTCATTGAAGTGTGCTTGGACGAGAACGAAGAAGTGTGGATCATGCTGCACAGCGGATCTCGCGGGGTCGGAAACTCGATCGGTCGGAGCTTCATTGAATTGGCTCGCCAAGATATGGAGCGTTGGTTTATTCATCTTCCAGATAAGGATCTTGCGTACCTGCCAGAAGGCACGGAACACTTTGATGACTATGTGGAAGCGGTTGAGTGGGCTCAAAACTATGCGCGTCTGAATCGAGAGATGATGATGACTCATGTTTTGACCGCGATGCAATCGATGGACAGCTTGCCAGCTTTCGAGGCGCGCCTTGAAGCGGTGAACTGCCACCATAACTATGTTGCGAAGGAACATCACTATGGCAAGAACGTGTTCGTGACCCGCAAGGGCGCGGTTCGGGCGCGTGAAGGCGACATGGGGATCATTCCAGGCAGCATGGGCGCACTCCTCGATAAGAAAGACATTGTCTCCCAGCTCGAAGCAGGGGGCTGGGTCATGGTTCCCCTCACCCTCATCGCAAT
>JARGOJ010001069.1 GCA_029210225.1 Planctomycetota bacterium | reverse complement strand
GTTCAGCCTGACGCTTCCCCATTTCTTTTACCGCCTCGATCTGTGCCATGCGATTCAGGCGATCTTTTTCCTCTTCCCAAGCTTGAGCGCGCTGAACCCAATTGTTCTTGGACGACCAAGCATGCATTTGGCGAACTTTCCCAGCCGAAATGTTGGGTTTTCGATGATGTTCCAATGATGTTTCGCTGATCTGTCCATAAAACTGTTGGCAAGACTCTCTAATACTTCTTGTCGCTATTGGGAGGTCACGATACATACAAAACGCAGCGAACGCTTTTGTAGTTTCTGTTGATTGCCTCTCCCATGCTTTGACGGATAGATTCATTGGAACATTCTCTTCTCTTGAGGCAGCGAAGTATCTCAACGAATGAAATTCTAACTTAGAGGCTTCGTCTCTGTGGCACCAAACTGGCTCCCTAAAATCAACCCTTGGAAGAATCAAAGAGCTTTCCTCTGAATTCCTGAAATTGTCCTAAAATGGGAATGCAACTTCAAACCAAGAATGCTGAATTGTGCGTCTACTTGGCAAAGAGCCTTGAGCCAATCAAAATCCAACAATACAAGCTACAACCCAGTAATTTTACGCCTCGGAGGGATCACCCGTGGATTACCGCGAAAATGAAAAGCCAAAACACTTGCTAGCCCGTATAACCGAATTTGCGAAAATGAATCTCATTCCCGGAGCTAGTGCCCTCGGTGGAACCACACTAGGTTTTTACAACACAAATACCGGGATGGATCCTCAGTCAGCGGCGATGATTGGCATTGGAGCCTCGCAAATCTTCCGATTTGGCCTGAACACTATGAACGATGCTATCTCTCAGATGCTTAGTAACAAGCAAAAGGCGCGGGTTGGCACGGCTCTTTTTCACGCCCTCGAAGTAATTCACGAGCGATTGGAGGTGGGAGACGCTCCTCGAGACGATCTCTCTGGCGAAAGCGCAGAAGAGTTGTTTGACGGGAGTCTCATTGTGTCGAGAGACACTTATGAAAAGAAAAAACTCAAACATCTCGGTTTCTTCATCGGAAATATTCCATTTGAAAAAGACATTGCTCCATCCACAGCACATAATCTTCTCCGACAGGCCGAGGCTATGTCTTACCGGCAGTTCTGTCTAATGGAACTATTGTCGGGCAAGCACACTACAAAAATTGGGAGAAAGATGTTCCCGACACGGATCTCCGGATACAGCGGGGCAGGTCATAACCCCCATTACGATGCCTTCATGGAGGAATTGGACTGGATTCTGGATAGGCGCCTTGTTGGACAGCGGAAAAACGCTAGTCCTAGGCATATGGACCAACTCCTAATGCACTCCGTCCTCTCCGACTCCGGAGAGTTGTTCTATAGATTGCTTGGGCTGAACAAGATTGAAGAGATCGACCTTGAGTATTTTGTAGAAGAAGTGAACAAGTTCTTGCAAGATGCTAGCAACTAGTCCAACTAAGACCTTATCAGCCTCAAAACGGAGTGACACGGTGACACTTGCAGCCATTTGCCAATCAAAACCTAGCAATCCCGCCGAATTCGTGACCCTACGAGTCGTAACAATAAATCAAGGTCCGATTGTCCTGGGGTAGCGCGACCGTATCCACCTTCTTTTTTCGTTCTTTTACAGTTGTAGTCCGGAAGGCATATATGCAATACTCCACAAGACGTTTTCGATAATAGAGATGCCTCAATTGAGGATTCTGGAGTCAAGATCATGGCAAAGTCTGCGTGGACGATAGACCAACTAACGCAACTCTTTGGCGAATTCTCAGATTACGGCAAACGAGTATGTGAAGGAATATACTTAAAAGGAAGATATTCTATCGTTGCTTTCGGGAATACGTCTGACTCAACTGTTTTTAAAGTGGATCCTCACGATCTACTACCTAAAGATACAATTCTTAAGAATATCAAAGATGAGAACGACCTCTTAAACCTCAAGTTAGGTGACGGCGACATAGCTGCACGCTCACTCGACGTCCAATTAACTGAAGGACATATTGAAAAAATCCAGCTCTTTTTATGCGGGATACTCAAAGCTGAAGAAACCACCAAATCTCTAGAGACAGAAAGAGAAGTCTTCCCAGCCTCGCTCCATGATGCTTTAGGCACGCAACTATTTGAGATACTCGACAGAACACTTAATAAAGCGCCAGGGCAGGAAACAAAAGGTATTTTCGCTAGAACTAGGGGTTCCAAACGATTTATAGATACCAGCGTTACAGAGGCCGTCAGGGCCACCGGCATCAAATTCGTTCAGAGCGTCTTTCAAAGAACAATAGCTACAGTAGGAGACGGTAGCCAAATTCATGTAGATGATATTCACAACTCATTCTTTGACAACTGTGACTCAATCTCTACATTGAAATACGAAAGCACTCCATGTCGCGGAAACCTAATAATTGTTAGTGAGAGGAACCCAACAACAAATCCAATCGCGCGATTAACAAATCCAGTTCCACTGAATATGCATAGAAATGTCCGTAAGCTTTTGGAAATAAGCGACGAAAAGCGTCCCTTGATTGTGACCAATGGCCAAATTATAGGTTGGGGGAGGTTGGGACTCTATGAGCCCCAAGTCGAAGACTTGTTTTGGGTAGATTTCCTTGGAGATCATAGCTGGCAATTGAGACATGAAAGAGACCCTTTAATACTAGTCGACAAGGGACGACCAAGATGTCCTGAGAGAAGCTTTCAAAGTGACGAGCTAGAAGAGACACTTGTCAAGTTCAACTCAAACCAACATCAAAATAGATTCATTATTGACTTTGTCCGCAAAGTAATCAGCTCTCAGAAGGGAGCAATGCTCGTTGTTAGCTCCAATGCTGAAGAAGAGACTAATCGCCTAGGCAATCAGTGCTTTCCTATCGATAAAAGAAATGTGAATGACGATTTGTTACATGCCGCTTTTGTTGACGGTGCTATCCTCTTAGACTTCGAAGCGAATTGCTATGCTTTTGGCGTCATATTGGATGGAGAAGCCTCCAATGATATTGGCAAGTCTTCTAGAGGAGCGAGATACAACTCTGCTCTTAGGTA
>JARGOJ010000052.1:17528-18566 GCA_029210225.1 Planctomycetota bacterium | reverse complement strand
GGCCACCGATTTTCCATCGTGAGGCATTTTGCAGAAAAAGTGAGAGCCCCAGGCGATGACATTATCGCCCAGCAGGTCTTTGACATAAGCGACAATTTTGGGATGCGTCAACAGGTCATAGACTTTGCCGTATTTCATGTGTGCGGTGCTGATGGAATAACTGTCACCGCCGGCGGCGATCACGGATTCCAGCAGCCGGTCGAAGTACTCCCGGTTCTCCTGAACTTCCTGTTCATTGAAGACCGACAGGTTTCGCAGGTAACCATCCTGGTTGAACTGTTCAATCTGGCTGGATGTGAGTACCTGGGGATCGGTCGTTGTTGAAGGGTAAAATTTCAGGTCGCGTTCGATCTGTGACAATTCGTCTTCAAGCGGGACAGCCTTGAATTCTTTCGATTCAGTCATGAGGTATCTCTATCTGTTCAGAAATAAGAGTGAATCAGCCAAAAGCTGGATGCAGGACACGGAACCCCGGCGGGGGAAGCATCGTCTATTGTAAATAGGGACAGGTCCCGGAACAACTTAGAACGGGTTGTTCTGAATGAAAGCAGGGATTGTGTCCGGAAAGCGCGAAGCGAACCGACTACCAGATTCAGGAAGTGCTGGTGGTTTTATCCGGTTTGGCTTTGGTTTTGGTCGTTGGTGCTGAGGAAGCCGATTTGCGGCTGGCGGCGCTGGCGGCGAGCCCTTCTGCGGAGATGAGGTGTACCAGGTCCTGGGCGGACTGATCCATTTCCATGACCAGTCCATCGACGCGACCGGCCAGGTACATATACATGATCAGCGAGGGAATGGCGATGCCGAGTCCCAGTGCGGTGGTCAACAGCGCCAGCGCGATGCCGCCGGCGAGTTCTTCGGCTTTGCCCATCGCGCTGCTGTTGGCGATATCGTTGAATGCCAGGATCATACCGATGACTGTTCCCAGCAGTCCCATCAGCGGCGCGACCGTCGCGACACCATTGATGACACGCAGATGTTTTCGCAGTTGAGAGAGCTGTCTTTCGCCACCATCGATGATGGCCTGTTCCACTTCCACAC
>JARGOJ010000052.1:0-17487 GCA_029210225.1 Planctomycetota bacterium | reverse complement strand
GAAGACGGTTGCAATTGGGCTGGGGTTTTCATCACAGAGTTTCAGCGCGGATCGGGAATTGAGTTTGCCGTCTTTGAGCAGTTTCAAAAATCGTGTGACGAAATGTCGAGGAATCACGCGACCAGACCTGAGGATCACCAGTCGTTCAATAATAAACCACATCGAGATAACCGAAGCAATCACAAAAGGCAGGATGAAATATTTCAGCTCCTCAATGATTTCCTGGGGAGTGAAAGGAATCTTTTTTCCCCGATTGGCTTGCTGGCCGGCTTCCGGGAGCGGACCAGCGGGATCATTGACTTCAACCAGTTCTCCGTTCACAGATTCTACTACTTTAGGCAGCCGTTCCTGTGCCGGGCTGCTGACGGGAGTCAGCAGCAGACAGAGACCGGAGATGATAAGCAGTTTCACCAGGACTCGGTGCGGGACCCCGGGCAGCATGTCGGCAGGGGAACCTGTTGGGTATTGCTGGTTACTGTTTAATTTGATCATGAGTACTGCGTGTCATTTTCGTGTATCTGGTACTAGAGCGCATCACATTTAACGATAGCGTCTCTCAATCTAATAGACTCGGGCCAAGCGGCCCTGGAGACGCTACAGTAAAACTGGACACAGTCTGAGCAACAGATAGTTGTTGTGAATGTCGGAACAGGATCCACGAATTGAGAAGACCTGTTGCCTATAAAATCCCAAGCATTTCTGGCGGTCTGTGCTCAGAATGCGGTCTAGTTTACGTCAGAGAGGGATTCCCGTCGAGTCTGGAATGGCTCAGTCGAGGAGAGGCTCTGAATAGCTGAACGGCAGTCTTGTGACTATTTCTTATTGGTCCGGGCGTCGACGACTTTAAGTCGTTCTTTGGCCTGGGGAACCAGTTCGTGCTCTGGAAAACGCTTCAAATAATCTTGATATGTTTTCTGGGCTTGAGGCCATTCGTTCAGAGCTTCATGGCACATGGCGGCCTGATAGAGTGCCGGGGCCTGCCATTCGGGGAACTTATACTGGATGTCCACCTGCAGGTAGGCCAGCAGCGCTTCCTTGAATTTCTCCTGAATCATCAGCGTTTCTGCCAGCAGGAACTGACATTTGGCAGCCGTAGGCGTGCGCCGGCTGTTTTCTGAGTCGATGATCTGTTGGAACACTTTACGTGCTTCTGTAAATTTGGCCTGATTCTTCAGGCTTCTGGCCAGAACTTCTTCCGCCTGATACAGAAACGGACTGTCCGGATCCCAGCTGCGGAAGCGGTCGACGGTTTCCGTGACTTCTTTATATTTTTTCTGTCGAAAATAGGTTTCCGCCAACAGGACCCAGACGCGGGGATACCAGGGTTCCTCACCGAGTGTTTCCAGTTTGTCGGGGGTGGTCAGCTTTAATAATGCTGCCTGTGCCGTTTCCATCTGATTCAGATACAAGGCAGCTTCGGCTTCATGGAATTGGGCAAAGGCCGCGTATTCATTTTTGGGAAACCGCTTCAGCAATGCCTTCGAGAATTTGTCGACCAGATCCCATTTCTGGAGTTCCAGGTTGATTTCGATCAGGCGATACAGGGAGACCTGTTGTACTTTTTCGTCTGATTTGGGATCGCCCTGCAGTTCATCAAATGCTTTGGCGGCGGGTTCCAGTTTTCCGGCGATCAGATTACTTTCTGCCAGGCTCAGGCGGGCATTGTCGGCCAGTTCACTATCGGGGGTATCTTTCACCAGTCTGCGGAAGATTTCATCTGACTTGTCAAACTGCTCTGCTTCGTAATTGATCAGGGCCCACTCATCCAGAATTTTATCGAGATTGTCGACCTTGGGGAATTTCTGCAGAAGTGCCTCATAAGCCTGATTCACTTCATCGATTGTCTAGGAAAAGATAGTAAAATATTCATTGTCCCAATTGGAAGATCGAGAAGACGGACCACTCACAGTTCTCTGTCACTCATTCTTTGCACGGCCCGTTCTTTTATTATTTCCTCGAAAGGTCTCCCACGATCCCTTCCCCTTACCTATCTCGAAGCAAAAGGCCCGACCATAGTTTTGCTTTTGAGTCTTTCCTGAGTGCCCCTTGCCCGCCACGAAGAAAACATAGAGCTTCCCAGAGCCCGTGAAGTTGGCGATGATGGGCCCGTTGTCAATTTTCTCATAGGGACTGTTTCCAATTTTCACAGTCCGCTTCCAGAGCACTTTTCCTGTCCCTCCACTGAAAACAAAAAACTGACGCCCCGCTCCGAGCAAGATATCGAGCTTGCCATCTTGATTGACGTCGACAAGTGCGGGTCCTCGGGCGGAGTTCGCCCCCAAATTTTTCTTCCAGCAAAGCTCACCCTTCTTTAGCCCAATCACCCATAAATGCTTGGAACTTGGCTGTATCAGCTCTTCCTCGCCATCTCCGTCCAAGTCGGCGATGGTGGGAGGAGAGAAGAGCGTTTCAGAAAGTTTTTTGGTCCAAATTAACTGCCCCTTTGCATCAAGACAATAGAGATGACCATCGCAATTCGCAGCCACAATCCTCAAAGCTCCGTTTTTCTTTGAAATCGCCACGCCGTGGTACATGCCCATGGATCTCTTAGTGCCAGCCGTCACATAGGACCAGAGCAGCGCTCCATTCTTTCCCGACAGCGCCCTCACGGAATGGTCTCCACGCCACGAGGTCACTACAACATCGAGGACACCATCCTTATTGAGATCGACGAGACAAGGAGCCGATTGGACACAGCCAGGAACCTTGGCCTCCCAGAGAATCTTTCTTGTCTTTGAAGAAATGGCACAGACCCGCCCTTTCTTGTCTCTGGTCCACATTGTTCCAATGACAATCTCTAGGTTTCCATCGCCGTCTAAATCAGCAATGGCCGGGGGCGAATCAGTCCCACTCGGGAGCTTTAGCTGCCACTTGACCTCGCCAGTTTTCCCAGCCAGGCAATAGAGATCTCCCGTTGCGGAGTCCGCCGCGATCACTTCAAGAGAACCGTCCTTGTCAAAATCAGCGATCGCTATGGAGGCATCGAAAGGACCACTCTTCGATTTGTGGGTCCAGAGAACCGAGCCATCTTCACTATTGAGGGCGTAGACGTGCTCGTCGTTGTAATAGGTTCCAAAGACGATCTCTAACTTGCCGTCTCCATCGATGTCCGCGGTCGCCCCTGAGCCATAAGAGGGGCTCTTCAGATCTCTTGTCCAAAGTGCTTTAAGCTCCGGTTCTGCTAGTTTCTTAGGAGGCGCCAACTTTGTGAGGCACTCAATTTTTACGATCTGACCTTTTTCCCAGAAGATTAATCCAAGGCGATCACAGGCTCGCTTCAAAGCAACTCTTAGCGGTTCTCGTTTGAGTTGAAATGGGACTCGCTGCTTCAATAGGGGCTTGGCCGCCTCTTCAATCTGAAAAACGAGCGTCTTACCCTGGCGTTTTTGAAAATCCGAAATGAATTGAAGAGCTTGCTCCAGGGTCAATCGTGAAAAGTCGTAGCTCCAAGTCTGATCAAGCTGCTTGGAAGCGCTGAGCTTTGTTTGAGCTCCTATTGGGACAGCTAAGATAAGCAATGCGAGCATCGCAAACAGAGCGCGACGGAAAATAGGATTCATGACAACTCCTTTTGAAAACACCTCTGCAACCACCTTTTGTTATAACAAACCCAGCGCCTCGACTCATTCGTCGCTAAAACATGGGCGCAAAATTTATGAAGAAGCACTCGCAGTAATAAAAAGGACTCAATAGTGAATAGATTGATTGTAGTGACTGCCCTGATCGCCTTTGGCGCGATCTACCCTCCTGAGGCGAATGCGCAAGACAAGCCTGAGGCTGACAAATACGGCGCTGTCAAAAAAGAACTCAAAGTGATCAGTGGCGCGGCCATTAAATACTCAAAAGACAATGCCGGTGCCTTTCCATACTTCAAGGAGAAGGAACAAGTAGCTTTTCAAAGTGGGCTAAAACTCTTACTTAAGAAGAAATATCTCAAAGACAGCGATCTGAATCCAGCTATCAAAAAAGACGACATGATTGGATTTTTCCTGAACATTCCCAAGACCCCGAAGAAACCTCTTTTGCTCTGCGCAGCTCGGGTCATGGCAGACAAGAAAATGTTCTTTGCCCTGACCGACGGATCCGTCGTGACCCTCGATGTCTCGAATCGTCAACAATTTCAATCTGAGATCAAGAAGTACCTACCTGACAGCTTCTTCAACAAATCAAAAATGGCAGGAAACGAAGCCTCTGCTATCGGGGCTCTGCGGGCTATTCAAAGCTCTCAAGCGATCTACCGTGAAGCTGGTAAAGATCAGCGCTATGGCTCTCTCAAAGAACTAACAGAGGCAAAATATATCGACGCTGTTCTCGGGAGCGGCAAGAAAAGTGGCTACTTGTTTAAGGTCCATCTCGGTGATAAAGACGGCAAGGGCAAAGAATACATGTTCCACATCACCGCCACTCCAATAAAAGCCAGGGAGACAGGCAATCGTCATTTTTTCACCGACCAGAGTGGGATCATCCGCTATGAAGTCAGCAAGCCAGCAACCGCTAAATCACCCGCTCTTGGCACGGCTCGCAAAAAAGAGGAAGTAAAAGCCAAAAAAGAGGACCCAAAGAACAAGGTTCGCGGCAAGAGCATCGTTGAGAATGAGACCTCGGTGCTTGGGAACCTTCGTACTCTATTCGCTTCCCAAAGCATTCATTTAGAACGCTCCGCCAAGCAAGAATACGGGACCCTCGAAGAACTTCAAAAAGCCGATTACATCAGCAAAGCCCTCAGTTCCGGCAAGACGATGGGATACATCTACAGCATTCATGTCGGCGACAAAGATGGCAAGAACAAAGAATATCTGTATCACATCACCGCAACACCCATTGAAGTCGGTAAAACTGGAAAGCGCCACTTCTTCGCCGATCAAAGCGGAGTCGTTCGCTATAGCCTCACTGGACCAGCGACAAAGGACTCGGCAGCCGTCAGCAAGTAACCCTGCCCATTTAGCCTGGTCAAACTTTCATAAAGTCTCGGTCAAAGCTGCTAAGCTAAGGCCGAGACTATTTTTCTCCCAAGCTCTGAACTATGACAGCGAGGACGTCCTCTTCATGACTCTCAATCACGTCCATCTTGGCACCAAAGACCTCGCTCAATCGCAACAATTCTACGAGCGGTTCTTTGGCTTCAAAAAGAAGTTCGACCACGGCGCCGGAGTCTTCCTTGAAGACTCAAGAGGCTTTCTCATAGCCATCGATCCTGTGGACTCTCCCCATGAATTCCCAGCTTGGTTTCACCTTGGCTTCTGCTTAGACAATAAAGAACAAGTCCGCGCCATTTACGACACAATGAAAAGCGCCGATGTCTCCTTCGTCAAAGAGTACCAAGAATACGGCGAAGATGCCGCCGCCTTCTACGCCCTCGACCCCGATGGAGTGAGAATCGAAGTCAGCTGGCACAAAGACGAATAAGAAAAATTGAAACAATAGCAGTGAGCCTCACTTCTAAAAATCATCTACACAGATTGAAAGACTCCCCAAGAAGCTCTCAATCATGAACTCCAAAACAATCCTCAATGACTACGACCTCCAGAATACTCGTCAACGCTGGAAACCCTTATGATCATTTAGACTCCGCCTCCCTTGTGGATCTTCTCAATCATCTTCATGAGAGCTTAGGGAGCGTTAAAAGACTGGATTCTCCACTCTCCAACATGAGCCTGACCCCGACAAGCATGGATCACTCCCGAGCCGGGGCACACAATCACACAGGCGTTCGTGCTCACTCCATCAAGATCACCATGCACGCAAATCTCTTCCCCCTCGTAGTGATGATCGGAGAACATTCGCTTCAAATCCTCAACCCTCACTCCGCGTTTCTGAGAACGAATTAACTGAAGCAAGCGCTGTCGTCTCCTCGTTGATTGAGGGTCGGGGTCAAGGGCCTCTTGTTCCTTAATGAGCTTACTGACCGCGTGATTTGTCTCGACCCAATATGCTCTCTTAAGTTTGTGACGACTCACTCTCCGGGCCGAGCATTCGAGCGCAGCCAATCCTCCCGAGCGATCTCCCAACATATAGAAATGCCCTCCCATTCGAAGCGCTTCTACGACTCGCATCTCTGCCCTTTTTACCGAGCGCTCCTTCAAACAACTATGCAAGATTGACAGATAGGGAACCCCCAATTGGGCGTCCATCACCACCAAGTTGGTTGTCCCAACGCCCAAGCCCTCTGAGTTCAATCCCACCATGGATAGGCCCCCGGTGACAGTCAAGCTCCAAGTCTCCGGGGCGCTCAAGGGTCTCCTATGAACAAGGCGAACAAAGGGAAGATTGTCAGTAAACAAATCCCAAGTTTGGGCAAGCATTAGCTCCGAGCCCACACTTCCGTTCATCATCGCCGCTGTGCATCCCAAGCTTCCGCGATATCTCCCCGAAACTAAAAGATCAATAAAGTCAGTAGCGCCCTGCATAAAAATGAGCTTCGCGAGGGAGAGCCGCGATCCTCGCGCAAGTCCGATAAGCTCTTGAAAATCAACCTTGTCGTAGCTCTCAATCTTCGGCAAGGTCAACTCACTGAGTTCCAGAATCTTTGAAACCCTCACCCTCTCCCCAACCAGACCGGCAATCAATCTGACCTGCCGTAGTCGACGCTCATACAGCTCGTGAATACTGTCCCGACACTCCTCTCCAAAGTGCTCACCCATCGCAATAGGGTGGCCTTGGACACTGACTAGCTTTAGCTTCACTGGCTTCTCAGTTCAATAAGATTGGGCTCGCACACAGTTTTCTGGGTAATACATAAGATCTTGGATAGAGATGCTCGGAAAATCGTCACACTGAATTCGAATGTTAAAACAACCACACTCAGCAAAGTCCTCACGAATGATTGAAAAGCCCAAGCCCTCCGGTTGATCGACTTGGTCTGGTAAGGGTACCGATCCACCCACAGACACTGCCCGAAGATCGACAAACACTCCCCCCATCGCTAAATCGAACCGTAAGTCTGACAGGAAATGACTCGCGGCCTCTTTGGCGTAAACCCCCATGCCAAAATCGCGGTCGATGGGTGGCTCTGGAAAATCGTAGTTTGGTTCTTGAAGATAAAAGGCCCTCGGCGCAGTTACACTGGGTTGCCAGCCTTGCTCAAGCCCCAACTCAATAAAATGGCGCACTCGCCCTGATCCAAGCGACTGAACTTGCTTCGTTGGCATCCAAAAGCCATGAGCGTTTCGAACAAAGAGCTCAAAATAGGGCAACTGAACAAAGAGCTTTTGCCCCCGCTCTTTTTCCGCATCAATAATTAACCTTAGGCGACCACCCTTTCCCGAGACCATCCAGCGATAGCTCTCTCCGGAAACCCTGATCAATCGGCTCTTCTTCCTCGGCAGTGACATCCTCTTCCCCCCTTACAACAACAACGAACACGTTCGCAGACTGTGAAGGTCAAAGTGAATGTCAAAGTGTTTTCCGAGAGTCCACCCGAACTCCGTCGCAACATGTGACCAACTCTGCAAAAGCAAAGTCACTGTGCAGGGCGCCAAAGTAAGTCAACGAGGCTTGAAGCGACTATCTCTTCAGAGTTCTAAGGGTCTTTTGCAGGACTTGCCGATCCTTGTGATTGGGGTTCTCCCTGAGAATGGCCTCAAGCTTGGCGATACCCTTATCAATTCGCCCATTTTTTCGTTGAAGCCAGACATAGGCCATAGCCGCCTCAGAGTTCTGAGAGTCAATCTTAAAAATGCGCTCCAAGTCTTGCTCCATGATTTGAAACTTCCTCAGCTGTGAAACAATCCGAAGACGCAAAAGCAGCGCCGTCAACATTTTTGGCTGAAGCGTCAGCGCCCGATTCACGTCGGCCTCGGCCTTGACTATTTGTCGCTGCAGGAGCCAAAGCTGAGCGCGATCTTCATAACCCTGAGCCAATTTCGGATTGAGCGCCAGCGCCTTCTCAACGTCGGCCATTGCCTTCTCTAACTGACGCTGACGCCGATA
This sequence comes from Planctomycetota bacterium, assembly GCA_029210225.1. GTDB lineage: Bacteria > Planctomycetota > J058 > J058 > JARGOJ01 > JARGOJ01. The sequence continues at coordinate 9,558 of JARGOJ010000052.1, read as the reverse complement.
ATAGTCTCCTCTAGAGAGCAAGAACTCCGCCTGATCTGGGGCAATTTCGAGCGCCTTGTTTAAGTCGCTCAGACACTCGTTCATTTTCCCTGAGGAGAGATAGACATTGGCGCGATTGTGATAAAAGAGCGCGTTTCCCGGATCGAATTCTAAAGCCCGATTCATGTCTCGCAATGATTCGCCATATTGCTTCTGAAGACGATTCAAAAACCCTCGATTGTTATAAGCAACCGCAAAGAGAGGATCAATCGCGATGGCCCTATTGAAAAGCTCTCGCGCTTCTTTGTAATCCCCGAGTTTTAGATGGAGCCATCCCCGATTATTTATTCCAAATAGAAATCGAGTCGAATATTTTTCACACTTCTCCATGACCCGAATCGCCGCGTGATACTTCCCTTCGGATGCAAGCTGGGCCGCAATCGCAAACAATGAAAATTCGTTTTCGATGTTATGACGTTTTGACTGTTTGACAATGCGATCCAAATAACTTGAAAAGAATATCTCCTTGCTCGAAAACTTCAAACTGATTTTATGCAGTAAAAACAAGGCCTCGATGCTTGGTTCATTCCTGCTCGCTTCATCCAAAAGCAGCTTTGCCCTATCAGTATAATTACCCTTTAGATAGATCTCAGCGGACGCGATCAAGACGCTATACGAGCGCTCTCCCAATCGAAGAGCCTTTTCAATCGTCGCCTCCAGCTCCTCCGCCCTGGCGCCACGCCTCGCTAAACTTTGCCCTTTATTAATGAATTGTAAGAGCTCGTCAGCACGCTTCGCCTCTCGTAAAGCTTGCTTCTCCTGAAGCTCAGCCTGTCGGGCAACAAGCTCAGCCTCCTTCCTCTGCGCCACCGCGAACTCTTTCTGGATCTTCTCGTAGCGATTCTCAGACAGCGCTTGAGCACGCTCCGTCCTTGCGCGGCTCAGCTCGGAGAAGCCAAGGCCAGCCACGGTCAAGGCCCCGAGACACGCAATGGCGCCTAAAAAGAGCCCCGGGCGCCTCGCGATCCCGCGCTTCATTTTTTCACTGACGCCATAGCGATAGACCGTTGACGCCTCGCCCCGCAAAAAACACTGCAAGTCCTGGGCGAACAGCTCCGCGCTCTCCAACCTGTTCTCGGCTTCAAATTCAAGCGCCACCGTAGCGAGGGCATCAAGCTCGGGGGGCGCTAATTTTCCGTTCGCGTTCGGCGAATAAATCACTCCTCCCAAAGTTTGCATCACACGCAGCAAGGCCGTGTCACCGGCGATGGCTGGCTCTCCAGTGAAGATCTCTGTCAAGATCGAGCCAAGGGCAAAGACATCCGCACGCGTATCAACCGGGCAACCATCCGCTTGCTCCGGAGACATATAGCCAGGAGTTCCCAAGACCTTCCCCGGCACTGTCATATTAGGCTGAACCGTACCCAGCTCGCTGATGTCCCTGGCCAGGTCCGTGTCTCTTAAGGAATTGTCTTCTTTGGTCAAGTTCCGAGCAATTCCCCAGTCCATCACCATGACCTCACCAAAGCGTCCAACCATAATGTTATCAGGCTTCAAATCGCGGTGGACAATCCCTCGGTCGTGAGCATAGGCGACGACCTCGGCCACTTTCCCCAATATTTCAATGAGGCCTCTTCGGTCCCCCTTTTTGCTCTTTTTGTGGGCCGTCTTTATTAACTTCGACAGGGTTTGGCCATCAATCATTCTCATAAGAATGAAAAATTGACCCTTACTATCTCGACCCGCTTCATAAACCGCAGGAATAGCCGGGTGATCCAGACCCGCGGTAATCTGAGCTTCTCTAAAAAATCGTGCTAATTCAGTAGGGTTAGGATTGACAACGCTCAATGTTTTTAAGGCCGCATACCGTTTCAGGCGATGGTCATAAACACGAATAACCCGGCCCATTCCTCCTTCACCAATCAAGTCGAGGCGCTCGTAAAGCAACTCAACCTGAGGAGAAAAGTAAGGGTCTTGTTGAAGCAGTTGAGCGAGGTATTTTGTCGCTTCCTGATATGGATTGCTCGGCTGCGCAGAACGACTCTCCTGGCCTGACACGAAACTCTCCCCAATTCATAGGAATGGTGTTCACTTCAATCCTATAAGCATTGCTTGAAAAGCCCAGCACAATTCTCAACTTTGCCAAAGTCCGCACGCTGCACCGCCACCTTGACTCCCTCGCGAAAAACTGTCACATTGTTAGGAAAGCGGCCTCAGGAGCGGTGACTATGAAGAGCGTTCAATCCACTAGAATTGTATTGTCTGATAAACGCGCCACCCGAGCCTTCGAAGCCACCACACCGAGAGCCGTCGTAGAGCAGCTCTTGAGCTGCCCTATCGAAGCCTGCTCCAACTATCGAGGCGTCCTCGTCAATACAATGAAAGTCTCTAGTTTCAGAGGCGAGGTGCCCAGAGGAAGCGTCCATGCCCTTATCGACGCAAGTCATCTGTCCTTCGCCACACATTGCCCGCTGATACTCAGTCCCGATATCATCTGGCTCACCATCGCTCAGGGTTTAGCCAACCATATCAATCTAAACGCCGAGCGTCTGCGCCACATCTTTGTGCCTCACCAAGGGAAAGAGAAACTCAGTGTTCGAAGGGACGCCTTCGTCAAAGGATCCCCGGAAAATCCTTGGGAGGATGTCTTCGCGGAGTTCTCCAGTCATATCAAAGCAAATATTGGCGAGCGCACCCACACCGCCCTTGTCCCTCATTTCTCGACAACAGGCCCCATTGAGAAAGCCGCCTTCGAGCTGGTCCTTATGGACGCGATGAAGTCCTATTTCACCTATGCAGTCGATAGCTTCTGCGGAGTTCCTGAAATCAAATTGGAAGGCACCGTTGAGGACTGGAAGAGTATTCGCGACCGAGTTTCCTTCTTCTCCCAACTGGGCTTAGAGCGCTGGACACAAAACCTCATACCTGTGCTCGACAAATTCATAGATGCCATACAAGGATCGGTGGATAAGCCATTTTGGAGGTCTTACTACAAGTATTTGAGCCAAAGTGGTGGGGACGTGATTACTGGCTGGATTTCTAACCTGTTCCCCTACATAAAGGACGGGTCTCAAGACCTGGTGCCCAATTCCTATTTCGTTGATGCCACAAAACCCTTCAAGGACCACAGTCCGAAATCAAATATTTCTTTTGGGGTGCCCGGACCGGACCATCGCAGCTTCCCCTCCGCTATGTCTCAGGTACCTTTCCATTGGAACTATCAAGGCCAGAGCGTCGAGATGAACTTTTCTGGAGGACTGATTGGTATTCGTCAAGACCAAGAAACCCTTGCGCTGAAACCTGAAATTGGCTGGGCTGTTTACGAACCCGAGAAGATCATTCCTCCAGAAAAGCCGCCCGAGAGCTACAAGGTTAAGTGGACAGGCTGGGATGACTAATACAAGAACTCCGTCAATTCAATAAAGCTCGGCGATCAAGCAGCGGAGGCTCCCCCCAGCCTTTTCAATCTCATCGATGGGAACCCCCACAGGGACAATACCGCTCCTCTCAAAAACCGTGTGAGAAGCCTCTGTGAGGCTATCAAGGGCGCGTTGACTCAGCATTGTTTTGTCCCCAGTGACGGCAATACAATTGCCCGCAAAGTTCGCCTTCTCATCGTCAGTCAAGCGAATGACATTCTCTCCATAAACCTTTGCGATAGCCTCAGCTGCCTCTGGGTCTTGAAAGGATGGAGTGTGCATCACACAAACTCGGCCGGCCAAAATAGAGAGAATGATGTTCGTATGATACTCTCCTGGCACCAGAGAAAATTGAAATGTCAACTTCATGCCAAAGGCTTCATGCATGGGCCCGACGGCTTCTTTGTCAACCCGAGAAGTTAATCCGCAATAGCCAATCTTTCGAGCCCTGTCAAGAATGTAAACTCCTGTCAGCTCGGCGACAAAGTCTTCCTTTGATAAATCAATGATTTCGTAATTCATAGTCTGTTGAAAGAACTGAATCAGCGCGGAGCGTTTCGCCTCAAGACGCCTCGTGCTATGACGCATAGATCCAACGATGAACGCCTTTTCAGTGCTTCCATAAACGTTGTTTGGAAAAATGGAATCGGGCGATTCCTCTAAGCCCCGAAAGGTCAGCACCGGTACTTCGAGATCAACTAATTGCTGATGAAGACCCTGATGCTGTCTCAACGACCGCTCTACGTCAATATGCCGAGCCGCATCCATATAATGATTGTCTTTGAGCGCCTCCTCGCAAAGCCTCAATTTATTTGGGCTCACTAGAAGTGCGCTCTTCATAACAGATGGAAAAATGGCCGGGTAAGCCGCTCCATCTCCGTAGGCATCTAAAAACTTTTGAGCGGAATCGACAATCATGGGGCCATACTCTCTTCTCAAAGGAAACCATCTCCCTAGAATGGCACAATGTATAGCAAGAGCGTCGCGCTGTCAGCTCAGCTCTGCCATTGCGTTTCCGCTGCCTTTCTCCTTGCCGCCCCGGCCCTTTGTTTTCGGACCCGGGGCGAAATTTTCTAAAAAAAGGTCTTAGTTGAAAGGATCAAATTCTAAGTCGAGATCTTCGACTTCGTTCTCTTCTTCTGCTTCTCGCTTCAGCGCGACTCCAATCCCCACAGGAACGGCGGCAAAGGCAAGGAAGATGAAGAGATAGCCATAATTGATATTAACATTGACGGCCGTCGATTGAATATGGCCGGCAACTAAGAGAGTTGGAAGGAACGCTGTCGCCACAAAGACTCGGCGAGATTCGTATCTCCACAATAGAAAGGAGAGTGACAGAGCTGCGACCACGCTCACGCAGAAGAGATCGGCTCCCACAGGACTCTGAAAGAAGGCATTGATAAAGGCCACACCGCTACCATTGATCGCGAGAGCAAAAGAGAGAGGCCCAGTCTTGCGCCAAGCACACAAGAGACAAAGCACTGAGCAAAGCATGAAAGCAATCATTATGAACGGCGCGCCAGCCGGGGGCGACAACAGGTGAAAGGTCATAAAACTAGAGAGGAGTGAGGTGGTCACCACCAAGCGGTCATTGCGAACCCAGAGGCCCCAGGAGAGGAGACAACAAGATAGCGCGAGCATGTAAATCTCTTTGAAAACGACGCCAGGCATGAGAACGATAGGGGCGACAACCGCGACCGAGCATAGAAGAACAAAGGCTTTGCGTTTGTCATTGGGGGCAATGATTGGAATCGTACGCGCCGCGATAGGGACGAAGAGTGCGAAAGCCTCGTGCCTTGAAACAGCGGAGAGGCCGCCGAGGAGTACCACCTTGGGAGTGATGAGAACGAGCGCCGAGAGAAGCGCCGGAAGACTGTATTCATGATAGTTGCCCGTGTGGCCATAGGCCTTGCGACAATAGCGAACGACGCTCACCATAGCGAGCGGCAAAGGCAAGACAAACATGAGCACAGGGAGCTCTCCCCCGACCCAGAGAGCATTTCCGAGGAGAAAAGGGAGGGCAATGATTGTGAGGCAACGCCAGAGCGCGCTTCCCCGTCGACTCTTGAGAGGCTTCGAGCAGCCGAGGTCGGGCAATCCCTGACAGAGGACAAAGAGGAAAGCGGCGAGGGACCACCAGCAAATCCATTGAATCACCCGGGCCGTCTGAACACTGAAGGCGAAGCCTGTGAGGCTGGCTAGAGCCTCAGCGATCAGGGGAAAGATCAGCGCACAGAGGATGTATGCACCGGAGTCGAAGACGTGCTCCCAGCGATGATGAGCTAGGCCGACGCGGGTCAATAAGAGGTAGGTCTTCACGATCATTGAGACTGAAAGGACAAGACCAAAGAGCAGCATCATGGGGAGGTTTTGATTCCCGGCCATTCCAATGATAATGAACGGCGCCGCGTAGCGAATAATGGCAAATATGATGAGTATTGACGTCGATTCATAGACGATTTTACGGGGCCAGAGTAGGAATAAGAGCGTCGCGAGGAGAATGCCTTCGTAACCTTGAAGTATTCCCAGGTTGACTCCCGGGCCAAGCCAATCTCCTGAGACGAAGGACCCATTTTCACTGAGGCAGACTAATCCAATGAGGAGAAGGAGCGCTGAAATGGGAAAGCTGGGGTTATATTGGAAGGTCGCACGAAGCCACCGTTGAATCCAAGACATAGAATCCTCGCTGGGCAAGCGCGGGGCCGCCCATTCTTACAGTTCGCAGTCGATGTAAGTTTGGTTTTATCAGGACAACTCAGTGGTCCTGTTCCCTCATTACAAGGTTCTCGCGGCGAGGTTCATTTCTGTTCGAAAAAAGTCGATACCGAAGCCGTTCTGGCTCGTTCTAGACAAGCCAGAGTCGCTGCAAGGACCGTTCACGAGAATGAGTTATCTCAATTGAGTGGCGAGGGAATAGTTCTTTAAGAAGCTATAGAAGGTCTTCGGAGTCATAAATTGCACGAGGACCTCGCGACCAAAGCGAAGGCAAACTTCGTCGGTGAGAGTGTGAGGCTCGTTGATGTATTCGCCGTCAACGAGAATCCCATTGAGAGATCCTTTGTTTTCAATGCGCCACTGGTCCTTCTGGGGATCATAGTAGAACAGCGCATGGAGCCTGGAAATTGTTGGGTGATCAATGATGAGGTCGCTATCCCAAGTGCGCCCGACTGTCATTTTGTTCAACTTCTGAGTTGAGGCAATGGGCCAGTAGCTTAAGTCTTTGAGTGTCTTCGCCAAAGGAAGCTGAGTCGCTAACTGAGTATCTTCGAGCGACTGGGCCGTGGGTTTTTTCGCGAGGTGAGTATCATCATAGGGTTCCGTGGAAGTGGCGGGGGTCTTCACCAACTGAATGAGAAATGGGCACGGAAAATACTTAAAGAACTGCGCCGGTTCCATGCGCTGAATGTCCGTGGCGAAGTCCATCACTTTCCGGGGGTGTCCTGTGCGGCTGCGATAAAGTCGGCGGGTCACCCGGGTTGGTTTCGATGGCTTGCGTGCTTTGATTCGCTGGGTTTGACGGCGCTTCATCCCTTCTCGAAAGAGCTTATGAAAGTCGGCGGAGTTGAAGAATTGGAGGCGAACGACATCAGCGAGGAAGATCTTCTGACCGCTCTCAAGCTTGTGAGGCGCGTTTGGCGGAATGGGCTGCTCTTGAATCTTCGTCCCATTGGTCGACCCTAAGTCAGTGAAAAACCAAGCGCTTCCTCGCTTTTCAAGGCGGGCATGACCAGAAGAGACATTGGAGTTGGCATAGACGAGGTCGTTGCGATCACTGCGTCCAAGCACCAAGAATGGTCGATCGACCTCCCCGAGGTTCACCAAGTAAGAGGCTTCTTGGTGCAATTGAGTCAACATGAAAGGGCCTGGGAACTCCGCCACGAACTCCGCTTCTCGCAGAGCTGTCACTTTTTGAAAGAAGTTCTTTAACGGAACGATCAATTCGGAGTTGCTACTCATGACCTATCAATCAGTGAAGTGACGACCAAGTTAAGACCAACAAGACCACGCCTAAATCGAAACACCTGACAGTGAGCGAAGGCAAAGCCCTTGAAACAATGACTTTCATCATAGAAGGCTATTAACTCTAACAGAGCAGGAACTCCTTTCCCTTTATTTTTCTTGGCCCTGACTGTCTCACCAGTAGACATTCATAATTTACTAAAACGAGAGAAATGGTCCTATCGAGTGATACATTGGGACCAAAACAGCCTTAAAGTCACTCAAAAGAAGCAAATAAGTCGATATTGCCACAACGAACGAGGCGCGAACTTTTTCGCGCCTCGCTCAAGGGCATGGCCTGAAGTCGCCCAGGCTCCCGTTACAGCAACGAGACACACTTTTTTCGTTTCCTCTCAGTCTTTCCAATTTTGTTGCAATTTTAGGGGAGGGGCACAGCCGCGAGGCCGCTCGGTCATGGCTTGACCTTTGCATACAGTTCTTCGACCGACATCAAGGAACCTAGTGCTCTCGAACCCCTGGAGTAAAACTCTCAATCGACGATGGCAAACAGGGCCTGGTCACCGACGCAGAAAAAAGGGCGCGGGCACAAAGAGGCGCGGTTTCTTTGGAGCGGCCTTGGCGCTCGCAAGACCCTTTCTTCTTGAAATCGCCCCTTGGAAAAAACAACGAAGTCTATTGATTCCAATGACTTACGATATTTTTCGATTTTTATTTGAATGAGAAGCTGGGTTTTGATCTCTCAAGACGTAGAAGACTCGCCAAGAAGAGATCCTGAATTTGATTGTCCCGACCGATTCGTTCCACATAGCATTTTCCTTAATATTGGACTTTCTGGTTGTGACAAGCTGTTTTTTTGGATATCACGTCCGGCAAATCGATCTGAAACAAACACGGAATCTGTTTCGAAGGCTGTCCATAGGAATCAGTCAAAAAGAGTTCCGTCGTCTCCCAAAGAAAGACTAAACATGAAGAAAACGCTTACCATCGTCATGACGGTGCTCTGTCTCACAGGACTCACCGTTCCCGTCATTGCTCAGGATGCCAAGCTGGATGCTGCGGCGCTTAAAGCCAAGAGTCAAGAGGTCCTCAAGTCTGCGGGTGGTAAAGCTCGGTCTGGTAAGAAGGCTGTTGCGGACTTCGCAGATGACATTAAGAAAATCGACGATGCTGTCGCAAACGCGGCTGATCCTAAGAGCCCTGGCGCCGCTCAGTTGCAACTACTCAAAGCTCAAATCCTCATGATTTGTAAAGACAAGAGCACAGTCACTGTTCTCGACGCCATCCTCAAAGATCACCAAACAGGCCCCTGGGCTGAGCGCGCCACAATGGTCAAGGCTCAGTATCTTGCCCAAGCTGGTGACACAGACGGCTTAAAGGCACTCAAAGAAGCCGCTGAAAAAGCAAAGATGGACAAGCGCGTCGTCGGTCAGATCCAAGGCATGATGGCAAGCGCTGCGCTTGCTGTTGGCAAAGAATTCCCTGACTTCAAAGTCAAGGACACCGAAGGAAAAGAGCTGTCTCTCTCTGAATACAAGGGAAAGGTTGTCCTCGTCGACTTCTGGGCCACTTGGTGCGGACCTTGTATGAAGGAAATGCCCAACGTGATCAAGGCCTACACCAAGTATCACGCTAAAGGCTTCGAGATCATTGGCATCAGCTTTGACAAAGACAAAGATCGCATGGACAAAGTGACCAAAGATAAGAAAATGACTTGGCGTCAGTATTTTGACGGCAAAGGCTGGGGCAACTTACTCGGTAAGAAGTATGGAATCCGCTCTATTCCAGCGACTTTCCTCGTTGGCAAAGATGGCAAGATCATCGCTAAGAACCTCCGCGGAGATGACCTCGAGAAGGCTCTCGCGAAAGCTTACGGCGATAAGTGAATCGAGGCCTAGCCTCCGATCCTGAGCCCTTCAGAAGCTCTAAAAAAAAGACCTCCCAAGTTCGCTTGAGAGGTCTTTTTTTGATGCCTGCGCCACAACGCGGCTGACTGATCGCTTAAGAGCTCTTTGCAATCCATGCCTTCAAGGCAAAGCGCGGTATGGGTCCGATCCTCTGGCTGTGGTACCGCCCGTTGATGAAGAGCAGCATGGCTGGGATGTTCTGAAGTTTGTACTCCTGGAAGATCGCCTTCTCTTCTTCGATGTTTAACTGACACACCCGCAGGGAGAGCTCCGGGTCTTCGCAGATTTCCTCAAGG
>JARGOJ010001068.1 GCA_029210225.1 Planctomycetota bacterium | reverse complement strand
GTTTCTGGGTTATGGACACATTAATCAATGGGTCCATCGCTTTCTCGGGGGATTTGACCTCGAATTCGCGGTGCTCAACCGCTCCAAAGTGCTTGAACGGAAAGATCTCCGACAGTTCTCAAGTTCGGAGAAGTTGGCCTTCTTCGCGCATTGTGATGTTGTCGTGTTGGCGCTGCCGCACACGGATGAAACCACTGATTTCGTGTCCCATGAGGAATTGAGAGCGCTTGGGGCCGAGAGTTTGCTTGTGAATGTGGCCCGTGGCGCGGTTGTCAACGAAGAGGCTCTCTATGCCGCATTGAGAGACGGCGTGATCGCTGGGGCCGCATTGGACGTTTGGTACGAGTATAAGCCGGAAGAGCTTGATGGGGCCAAACGGCCTTACTCCCAGCCCTTTCATGACTTGGACCAGGTGGTACTCTCTCCCCATAGAGCGGCTTCGCCCTTCGATGACCTGAGTCGCTGGGATGAGCAAATTGAAAATCTCAAGCGCTTTTGCAACGGCAACCCTGAGCTGTTGAACATCGTCGACTTTGAAGCGCAGTATTAGGAGCCGACAAGCTCACCAAGAAAGCTCATGTATTCGTCGAGTTTTTCCCCGCGACCGACGTAGAACTCGCTTTTTGCGTCGGCTTTCTTAATAACGAAGCAGCCAGTCCCTTTGGGGCGTTGTTCGCATTGGAGGCTCTCATCGTTTTGGAAGAGATGAACCCAGGACCAGAGCGAGGACAGCTGTTCGGAGCTGAGGGAGCCTGAGGCCGGTGTTCCGCCGCTATAGTGTCCGCTAGAGCTCTCTTCGGGAGTCAATGGATCGAAATCAAAGCTCGCGGGCTTTGCTTTGTCGGGGTGGGAAAATGTGTAGCCATTGCCGTTTCCGTCATAAAATTCGAGCGTCCAAGGCTGCGCGGGTGTCATGGTGCGTCTCTCTTTGGAAAGGGTTATTGGGGAAAATGAAAGTCATCGCTGGTTTGACTCAGTCCCCGGAGTTAAGGTAACGAAATCAGCGTGTCAAAATATCAGAATCATCTTTAATGAGGTTAACAATGAAACAAATCCAATATCTACTCATGGCGCTCGTGATGACTTTTGTCATGACTGGCTGCCTAGACAAAGCCCGCAACGCCGTCGACGATGCAAACAGCACTGCTGTGGGCGCGACCAACAAGACAACAGATAAGGTCACAGATACCCGTGACGAGACCGCCAACAAAGCTGTGGGCAAGGACTGTTGCAACCAGACCAAGAAGCTCATGACAGAAATCGACGCCTGCTGCGCCAAGAACGTTGGCAAGAAGCCTGCCGACATGGACGGCTGCTGTAAGGGTGGAATGAGCGCCGACAGTAAGAGCGAGTGCTGCAAGAAGACCGTCGCGACTATGGCTAAGATTCCTGACTGCTGTCAGAAGTCCATCGCCGGTGGCAAAAAAGAAGGCTGCTGCGCCGACTCAGTGTCTATCAAGTAAAGCGCCAAAAGCGAATCCCATAGGAAAGGCTCGGGCATCGACAGATGCGCCGAGCCTTTTCTCTTTCGAATGCCCTCAACGCCCATGAATCAGGCGGTCTCCGAGGGCCATGGACAGCCCGGCCTTGTGAATCTTGTCCCGAGCCAATTCCACGTCGTATTGGACGCGGCGAATCTCAATCGTATTCTTCACTAAATCATGAATGGCGTAGGCCGCCTTTGGGTTGTCGTCTCTGGGTTGCCCCACCGAACCAACATTGATAATTGTCTTCATCCCGTCTCTCAATTGAGTGAGAGGCTCCAAGCTGAATGAGACTGGATTGTCATTAAAGAACGCAATGGGGACATGCGAATGGCCGACAAAACAGACGGCGTTTTCGAGAATCTGAAGGGTGAGATAGGCGTCGTAGCTGGTCTGTATGTAATCGAACAACTCCGGAGAATAGAGCGTCCCGTGAACAAAGGTGGCCTCGCCATAGTGAGCAATGAACGGTAATGACGCCAGGAACTGTTTATCCTTGTCCCGCAGCACCTTTCGGGTCCATAGGGTCGCGTCCTTCGCGTAGGCCCCCCAATAGTGAATCTTCGCGCTGTGATGGCCAATGGCCGCCGCGTCATGATTACCGATGATGGAGATGTTTACGTACTTCCGAACAAGCTCCACACACTGGATCGGGTTCGCCCCATAGCCCACAATATCCCCGAGACAGACGACGAAGTCGCAGCTTTGGGCGCTGAGGTCTTCGAGAACCGATGTCAGCGCTTCAAGGTTGGCGTGAATATCAGAAATCACTGCGACCCGTTGGCCTTGACCATGGCGCCTTTGGCGCTCCTCAATCTTTCGCTGCGCAGAGAAAGCACTGCCACCGCGAAGTCGGGCGGCTCTTTCGAAGCTTCGGAAGTCTTCATCCAAAGGACATGATCCTTGTCTTCCTTGCGCTCTTGAGAGAGCGAAGTTCTGGAATCCTCGCCTATGAATGATAATGCTCTCGACTCAAAACGATGCAAATGAAAAGCGAACGGTCGTTCTACGGCAATGGAAACAAGAGTTACAGCGGGCCTCGCCGCGCAAGTTGAGAAATCTTCAAAAAAATTTGTCGAGAGGGCTACGTGGAATCGAAGCACCCTGCCGATAGGAATGAATGGATAGACGAAGCAACTAGGTTTTTGGGACCTCTTGGGATTGACCGGGTCAACCGGTAAAAAGGATGAATCATGGCTGCAAAAGAAAACAAACAACCAAAGTTCGAGAAAAGTAAATTCAAGCCTCTCAACACAATCAAAGAGTCCACGCTGAAAGACTTAGATTTTTACATTTTTCACGGCTGTGGAGATTGAACGAATTCAAAGCACCATAGGCAGAGCGCTGCTTCAGCCGGGGTCGAAGCCCGTTTTCCATACCGGAAGACGAGCTTCGGCCCCGTCATTTCGACCCTGCTTCCCCGACCAAATCTCTATTTCCTGGTGACTTCTAGGTGACAGAGATGTGAGAATCTCCGCCCCTTCATTCCCAACGCCCCCCGTTCTCGCCGGCCAAATATGCCAGCTTTAGGGAACTAATATGGGGACATCGGCG
>JARGOJ010001067.1 GCA_029210225.1 Planctomycetota bacterium | reverse complement strand
ACTGTATTGGCGCGACGACCTTGGATGAATATCGCAAGCACATCGAAAAGGACCCCGCGCTGGAACGCCGCTTTCAGCAAATCCTTGTGGCAGAGCCGACGGTCGAGGACACCATCGCTATCTTGCGGGGCTTGAAAGAGCGTTACGAAGTCCACCATGGAGTTCGAATTCAGGATGGCGCCCTCGTCGCCGCAGTGACGCTCAGCAACCGCTATATCAGCGATCGATTCTTGCCCGACAAGGCCATTGATCTGATTGATGAAGCCGGAAGTATGCTCCGCATGGAGATTGACTCTCTGCCAACAGTGCTAGACCAATCCGAGCGCCGCTTAACCCAGCTGGAGATTGAACGGCAGGCCTTGAAGCAGGAAAAAGACAAGCTTAGTCGAGACCGCCTCGACCGCCTTGAGCACACCATCGCTCAAGAGAAAGAGAGTCACGCAGCTTTGAAAGCCCGCTGGACCACCGAGAAGAGCCTGATTGAAAAACTGAAGTCGGGGAAGGCAGCCATCGAAGAAGCGAAGACGCTCTCTGAGCGAGAGCAACGCGACGGGAATCTCTCAAAGGTCGCAGAGATCCGCTATAGCGTGATTCCAGAGCTTGAGAAGCAGCTGGTGGAACACCAAAAGCACTTGGTGGAGCTTCAAGGCGATAAAGCCATGCTCAAGGAGGAAGTCGACGAAGAAGATATCGCTGGTGTGATCGCTCGCTGGACTGGAGTTCCTGTTTCTCGCTTGGTCGAGGGCGAACGAGAGCGCTTGGTTCAGCTTGAGGATCGCCTGGGGGAACGAGTCATCGGCCAAGATGAAGCGATCACAGCCGTCTCCGACGCAGTGCGTCGATCTCGGGCTGGCTTGCAAGACCCCGAGCAACCGATCGGATCCTTTTTGTTCCTTGGACCCACGGGGGTCGGTAAGACGGAATTGGCCAAGGCCCTCGCGGAGCTGCTCTTCGACGACGAGAAGGCCATGATTCGTATTGACATGAGTGAGTTCTCCGAGAAGCACTCCGTCGCTCGCCTCATCGGCGCGCCTCCCGGATACGTTGGCTACGACGAAGGCGGTTATCTCACCGAGGCCGTGCGCCGCCGGCCTTACTCTGTGATTCTCTTGGACGAGGTCGAAAAAGCCCACCGCGAGATCTTCAATGTCCTGCTTCAGGTGCTTGACGACGGTCGCATGACAGACGGTCAGGGTCGGACAGTGAACTTCAAGAACACTCTGATCATTATGACCAGCAATATAGGAAGTGACCTGCTCCTCAAAGAGAATCCGGACCTCGCCTCAACTCGGAGCGCGATTATGAAGCGCTTGAGCCAGGAGTTCAGGCCCGAGTTTCTCAACCGAATCGACGAGACCGTCTTGTTTCACCGCTTGCAGCAGGTTCACTTGCGGAAGATTGTGGATATCCAGCTTCGGGTCTTCGAGGCTCGCCTCGGGAAGCAAAATGTTCGCCTGGAAGTCTCCAACGAAGCCAAGGATATCCTCGGTTTACTCGGATACGACCCTGTCTATGGCGCTCGACCCTTGAAGAGGGCCCTCAGGCAGCACCTCCAGAACCTCCTCGCCAAAAAGTTGCTTTCCGGTGAGGTTGCGCCTCATGACACCGTTCGTGTTCTGGCGGAAGGAGAGGCTTTGAAGATCGAGGTGATCCCCGATCAACAACAGGATGCCGCCTGATTTTATTGGGAGTGAAGGGGCGCGAATGTGTTAAACATAGCGCCCTTTCTCGACCCCTAATCAGCGGTAAAACACGTCGTGTATTTTGGTGAACTTGCTGCTCTTTGTTGTGCGCTCATGTGGGCCACAGGCGTTGTTCTATTGCGTCGCAGCGGAGAGTCTGTTCCGCCCCTGGCGTTGAACCTCTTCAAGAACAGCTTCGGGGTCATCCTCTTTCTGATCACTCTGCCCCTTCTCGGGGTCGACCTATTTCCAGATGTGCCCCAGTTAGACTGGATCTTATTGATCGTCAGCGGGCTGCTCGGCTTGGGAATTGGCGATACGATGCTGCTTGCCGGGCTGAATCGGCTTGGCGCGAGTCGAATGGCGATCGCCGAGTGCTTCTACGGGCCTTTTGTGGCACTCGGGGCCTTGGCTCATCCCGATTTGGACGAGTCTTGGGGTTTTCCGCTCTTTCTAGGTTTGGGCTTAGTCGCCTTCGGAATCTTCCTGGCCTCGCGGAGTGATGGCCAATCGGCTGAAGACGATATTTCTCGCCGCGATAAGATCGTTGGCTTTAGCTTCGCGATTGGTTCGGTGGCGATCATGGCCATTGGAGTAGTGATTGCGAAGCCTGTTTTAGAGCGCAATGATGTTTGGTGGTGCACCCTCGTGCGTTTTGTTGGCGGCCTCGGCCTGCTCTACCCGATGGGATTCATCGGTAGCAAAACCAGGGGAGAAGTGCTCGCAGTGCTGCGTCCGAGCGCCATATGGAAGCAACTGATACCCACAGCATTCATTGCCACCTACCTCGCTATGATCCTCCTTTTTACGGGTCTGAAATACACAACCGCAACCCGGGCCAGTGTGATGAATCAGACAAGCACCTTCTTCATCCTGATCTTTGCGTGGCTCTTTTTGAAGGAAGCTCTGACTTGGCGGCGCTCTATCGCGATTATGTTTGGTTTCGGCGGGGCGATGGTCGTTATTTTGGGGTGAAGGTCTTCGCGATCAGACCGATTCCGTAGCCAAAGGCTCCGACTAAGTTTCGGAGATAGGCGACCCCCGGGTAGATGACCAGTCTCGGATCTTTATGAGTGATAAATCGCCGGATCGTGACGGGGATTAAGGTTCCAAGCGCGATGATGAGCGAAGCGACGGCGAGCTGAATCGGGTTCCCATAAGTCGACGTGAAACCTATAACTTTTAAGATCCCGCTGGCGATGAGAAGGCTGAAAGAGAGCAGCGTCAAGGCGACCTGGAGGCTCAACCAACGATCCGCAGGATAGAGGTTGAGGCGAGGGCCGTAGACGCGATATCGAGCGTAGGCAAAGTGGCGCCTCAGATACCCGGTCAAGGTCGCTTTGTAGCGGTGTATGACT
>JARGOJ010000051.1:14486-18627 GCA_029210225.1 Planctomycetota bacterium | reverse complement strand
CATCTCCGGCAAAGAGTTCAGCGATTTGCACGGCGTTGAGCGCGGCTCCCTTTCGCAGTTGGTCTCCAGCTAAGAACAAGGAGAGGCCGTTGTCAAAGATGGGGTCGTGACGGATGCGGCCAACGATGACATTATCCAGGCCGGACGCGATCGCTGGCATGGGGTAGCCACCAGGCGCGGGGCGGTCGAGGACGCGGACTCCGGGGCTCTCACGGAGTAGTGTGCGAAGCTCGTCAAGGTCGACGGGCTTTTCAAGCTCCAGGCAAACCGATTCGGAGTGGGCTCTGAGGATAGGAACGCGGACCGCAGTGCAGGTCAGGTTCAGGTCGGGGCTGGCGAGGATCTTTCGGCTCTCGTAGACGACCTTCATCTCTTCTTTTGTGAAGCCGTTGTCGAGGAAGACGTCGCAGTGAGGAATGAGGTTGAAGGCGATCGGCGCGGGGAAGATTTCACCGGCGATGGGTTCGCCTTCAAGGACGAGCTTTGTCTGGTTGGACAGCTCTTCCATGGCTTCTCGGCCAGCGCCGGAGGCGGCTTGATAAGTCGAGATGATGCCGCGCTTGATGCCGTATTTCTTGTGAATGGGGGCGAGGGCCATCAAGAGAATGATGGTCGTGCAGTTGGGGTTGGCGATGAGTAAATCGCCGTCCTTTATGTGATCGGCGTTGATCTCAGGGACGACCAAGGGCACGTTGTCGTCCATGCGAAAGGCGGAGGAGTTGTCGATGACTCGGGTGCCGGCTTTGACCGCAATGGGAGCCCACTCTTTAGAGATCTTGGCCCCAGCGCTAAAGAGCGCGATGTCCACGCCGTCAAAGCAGTCGGGGCTCAAAGCCTGAACGGTGATTTCCTCGTCTTTGAATTTGATCTTCTTGCCAGCACTTCTCGGTGAGGAGAATGCTCGAATTTCCGAGTAGGGAAATGAGCGTTGTTCGAGAATGCTAAATATTTCTTCGCCGACGGCGCCGGTGGCACCTACGACCGCAACACATACAGACACGAGTGCTACGCTCCTTCACCATCAAGATACGTTAAGAGTTGATGTTCAATTGCTGGGCTCTTTGCCAGACCAGCGACGAACCAGGGCGATGGCCACCTTGGCAACGACTGGCCCAAAACTAATAAGTAGCCAGACAACTGCGATAATCGCGACTTCATAGGGGCTCAATCCCATCATAGGACAACGAGCCTTTCTTGCCTGGATACGAATTCCCGTAAGACACAAGCGCCCATTCTAACGCCTGATTCGCGGCTTCAAAGCGTCAGATTGCGGAAAAGGCTGGCTTTAAAAAATGAAACAGGGTGGAGAGCGTTTACCAAGAGCCGCCAAGTAGATTTAGCGCGTGTTCAATTTTTATGCAGGCGCCCAGATTTTCGGAGCCGACAATGCGTGTTGAAACTCCAATGACTCGACCGGAACGGTTGAATACTGGGCCCCCAGAGTTTCCGTGGTGCATGGAGCCGGCGATCCAAATCGACTTCTCAACCTTGCGAACTTCACCCATGTTTGGCGAGGTCTCGGCTTTTTCGCTTTCGAGAATGGAGGTGCCGAGAGGAAAGCCAAGAACCATCACGGGGTCAAGTTTTTCGATGGGGAGGTCGTTGTTTCCGTAAGGAATGACATGCTTGAACTCTTTCTTCACGAGAATTTCCAGCACGGCGAGGTCGGCGTTTGTTCTTGGAGAGTGGATCTTGATCTGGCGCGGGCCTTTGCTGTTCTTGTTGTCGAGTGTGACCCATTCATCCTGGGCCCAACGTTTGAGTTGAAGGGTTCGCTTCTGGGTCGAAAAGCCGGTGTTCAGGTTGTAGCGACGTGATTTGAGGTTGACGTAGCGACTACCGGCGAGCCAGACAGCAATGTGGTGGCTGTTTGTGTCGATTTTGATGCCTTCGTTGGCGATGCGCTGGGCCATTTTGGAGAATTTCCAAGGCTGGACGACGTGCTTATTGGTCACGATATGACCTTGACGGGTGATGAGAAAGCCTGTCCCGGAGCAGCTTAAGTTCACGACTTTGCCGTTGCGATCTTTACCTTTGAGGTGAGTAAAGATGAGGACAACGCTTGAGTTGTAGAGCTTTTGAATCTTTTGAAAAGTGACTCGATCGGATTGATCGTTATTGCGCGAGCTGTTTCGGCTAAAGATCTTGACCGATTCTTGAAGGGAGCGAATCTTGTCTTCTTTATCGCGGAGGAGTTTTTCGTAGTCCTTCTTGAGCTGTTCCTTGTTTCGGCTCTCTCGGCGCATGGACTTCTTAAGGTCGTCGAGCTTGGCTTGAACCTCTTGGATCCGTTCTTTCTCAATGCTTAGGTCGGTGCCGTAGCGTTTTAGGTCGGAGTCTTTGGATTCCAGTTCGCTTTGAGTGGTCTTAATCTCTAATTGATAGCCAGAGAGCACCCGCTTTTGCGCGGCCACTTTGTTATCGGTTTCTACTAATTGTAGGCCGAGGAAGACCATGATCGCCAGGCTGACGACGAGCAGAGTGGAGAGCAGGATCGTGAGGCCTTTGCCAGCCTTGCTCTTTGGCCGTGGGGTCACGGAGACCGGGGCCGCGAAGACTTGAAGGTTCTGTCCGGACGACAGTTTCTTAGCAGGTTCTGCTCGAACCGGAGGGTTGGCTACAGCGACAGCGGCGTGAGGTTCTGTGCCTCGGCGTCGGTCGCGGCGGGGCGCTCGATTATCGTTTGCTGGATTGTCTGGAGAACGATTCTCTGATCGTTCTTGAGCAGGGGCTTTTTTTGGAGTTGCGAGGATCGCGGGAGCGTCCCCACGCCCAGAGGGCTTGATTCTCTTACGGTCGGAGGGGACCGCTTTCTTCGAGGGACGTCGGTTTCGGAAGCGGATCTCAGGGCCGCGCTTGCCGAACTTTAGGATGTCACCTTCACGAATTTTCGAGTTATACGCTCGCTCACCGTTGATGAAAGAGCCGTTTGTGCTGCCTCGGTCGACGAGCCAGAAAGCGCCGCCGCGGAGGCGTAGTTCGGCGTGGTCGAAGGACACTCCGAGGTCTTCTAAAACAAGTGTGGAATCTGGATTCCGTCCGACTTTGAGAACTTCAAGCTTCTCAAAATGCTTGACTTCTCCCTCGTTTTGACCCTTAAGAAATTCGAGGTAGAACTCCACCGTTCCTCCGGAGAATTGCTGTCACCATTGTGCCACGTTCAAATTGAGTATAGCAGTCGGGCAAGAGACGTTCCTGTCAATCCTGACATAGACGCACTGCAAATGCAAAGAAAGCCACGAGATCCTTCGATCTCATGACTTTCTTCATTCCTAGAATCTCGTCAAAGTGACTGAGGAAACTCAAGGCTTCCGTTGCAGTTCTTTAGGAATGTACCACTCTGTCAAGTCATAGGATTCTTCACCGATGACATAGAATTTCACGTTCCGGAAGCGTCTGTTATAGAAGTAGAGATTGTAGAAGTTGAAGAGGAATGTATAGGGCTGCTCGTCAGCAACGAGGCGGTGGAAACGCTTGAGCAACTTCTGGCGCTCTTTGAAATCGAGAGAGCGACGGACGCGCTCAATCAAAGCGTCGGCTTTGGGATTCTTGAACGAGACATAGTTCGAGCCGCGGTTGGCGGCTTGAGAGCTATGCCAGATCTGATAAGGATCTGTCTCGATACATGAAGGCTCGCCCCAGGCAAATCGAACAGCGTCAAACTTGCGATCGCTGACCGTGTTTTGGAATGAGCGCCAGTCGATCTTTCGGATGTTCATGCGAACACCAGCTTGCTCGACAAGCTCTTTCATCTTATCGGCGATCTTTTGGTGATAAGCGCGAGCATTGTGAATGAGGTAGTCAAACTCGAACTTCACGCCATCCTTGTCACGGATGCCGTCGCCATCGTGGTCAACCCAACCAGACTTGTCTAAGAGAACCTTCGCTCTTTCAAGAGAGTGAGGAACAGAGCGGACTCGCTCGCTGTGGAAAGGACCATAGCGATAGAAGGGGCCGTTGACAGTCTCACCGAGGTTCCCGTGAATCTCTTTGAGGATGGTCTTGCGGTCGATCAACATGGTCATGGCGCGGCGGACGTTCTTATCGCGGAAGAACTGACGGCTCTCAGGAACGCCAGGACGGTTCTGATTCCAACCAATGTATGTATAGAGCGGGCGCAGGAACTTTGCGCGCACCATGG
>JARGOJ010000051.1:8572-14455 GCA_029210225.1 Planctomycetota bacterium | reverse complement strand
AGGCGGGAGTTTGATTTTCTGGGTCACGCCAGCTGAGGGGCTCGATATCAAAGTCGGCGTCAATCGCGCCTTTGTTGATCTCTTTGATACTCGCTTCCTTCTTGTTGATTACAAGCCAGGTGATCTTATCAATGTAAGGCTGAGTGGGGTGGAGATAGGGCAAGCCAGCGTGGCGACCATAGAAGTCTTCATTGCGAACCACTTCGATTTTGTTGGTTTGATTGTCCCACGAAGAGAAGCGGTAAGGACCGTTCCCTATGGGGGCGCGGTTGTCTTTGTGGGTGTTGAAGTGCTTTCCGAAGCTCTCTTCGTCGCCCTTGAACTTGTCCACGTCGTAGCGATGCTTGGGCATGATGTAAAGGCTTCCGCAGAAGCTGAGAGCGCGGAAGTATTGCTTGGCGTATTCGAAGCGGACGGTTGAATCACCAACTTTCTTACAGCTTCTCACGTCGACGAAGTAAGAACGAAGAGGGCCACAGTCGACCTTCGAGTTCCGAATGGTGTCCAAGGTGAAGACGATGTCGTCGGGGGTGACCTTAGGACCGTCATGCCAACGGACGCCGTCGCGCATGTGGAAATACATGACAACCTGCTGACGCAAAGCGAGGATCTTCTTGCTGCGCTTGCCGATTTTCAGTGTGTCTTCAGCGATCTTGGTCTTCTCGATCGTGCGGACGTCTTTGCCTGTCGTTGAGACGCGAATGGTGTAGGAGTTTTTCTTTCCTGTGATTCCTTCACGAACTTGGCCTTTGTATGTCTTTGAAGGAATGATGCGGACGTCGGCGGCTTTGAAAGTCAGGGTCTCTTTCTTAGCCCAAGCCATATTCACGGCGATTTTGACGCTGTCGCCTTCTTTTGTGACGACGCCAGAATAAGTCCGGCCGTCTTTCTTCATGACCACGAAGTCTTTTGTGACAGCGGTTCCGCTAGCGATGTCGTAGCTCTTTAGGTCGTGCTTCCCGAGGGTGAAGGTTCCAGCGCCGACGGCGAAGACGAGGGTCTTCTCTTTTTTGTCGTTCTTGACGCAGAGGCCTTCGAGGCGAATCGGCTCCTGGCCTTCTTTTTCAGGCTTCAAGAGAAGGACGTCCCGTGTCTCCCATGAGCGAGCGACGTACGGGAGCCACTCGAATGTTTCGCGGTGGCGGTCGATGAGGTAAGCACCCATGAGGCTCGTGATCACACGAGCTTGTTGTCCGTTCTCGACGATTCGATTGAGGGATTTAGGAGCCGTGGGAATTCGAATACGAAGCGATCCGCCTTGGACAGCTTTTGTCTCCGAGCCGTCTTTTTTACCAACGTCCGGGTTGTATTCATCGACGGGGCGAGCTTTAGCGAGCGAATCGACCGAGCCCTCCTTCGCCTTTTTTGTGGAATCTTGGGCGTGGCTTAAGAAAGCTCCCAGCCCCAAAAGGATCGCGGGGATAACCCCATATCGCAGTTTCATAATGATTTACCTCACACTACCGACACTCAAACAATGATTAATGATTTGCGCTGTTCTTATAGAACGATGATTCTTCGAATCTCATTCAATGGCTTCCAAGGATGTCTCCAACGTCGCCATATCCGATCACAGCCTGGCTGCCATAATCCCGAATTTCGTTTCCGCTGACAATCCAAGCAGAGTCCATTCCTTCGCCAGAGATTCGCACAATACGATCCCCATTATTAAACGACCAGTGCCGTCCATCAGCATAGTAGTGATCGATTTTCGCGCCATAGCGAGTTTTGATGTGGAAGACTTCCTGAGGAACATCCCAAGAGCTATCAAGAACACACTCAATAACTTGCCACCAACGTCCGCTCGGCAAAACGCCTTGCTGAGTGGCGATTCCCGAGTCGTTGGGGAGGCCAAACCACATGATCTGCGGATACTTCTGAGCCCCGCGAATAAGAGTCTCTTCCCGTCCTGATTCATGGTGGAGGGTCACCGCGATGCGGCTTGAAACACCAAAGCCAGAACGCTCTTCACCCCAAGCGCTCTCGGACATCACTTCAGCCAAATGATCGGCGCCGGCGCTAAAACCAACCGTCAAGAGACCGCGATTTTGACGGTCGTGAATGATGCTGCCGATATGGTGAGGGTTGCCGTAGAAGCGCTCGCCGATGGCTTGATAACGACGCATGCCGAGAGGAGAGTTTCCGCCACCAAAGAGGACAACCTCGTAGTTTCTGAGCATGTCACAGAGGATGTCGGCGTCTCTTTTTGTCAGGTGCTTTGAATAGTAAAATGCGTCGTGCTTAAGGCCTAAGTGGTTGTAACGGTTGAAGAACCAGCGAAATTTACTGTAGCCATATTCCTGGCGCTCTTTGTCGTCGACGTCGAGCTTTGAGCCTTCCGACATCGGAAGATGAAGTATTCTCTTTTGATCTGTTTCCAACGCGCGCTGCACAATCCATCCGTGGTGGATGTCGTGACCGCAGTTGTGTGAACTATAGATAAGAGATGTGGCGTGCATGGCCATGAATAAACCTTCCCCAGTGGTGGGTATCAGATTCCCGCAAGTGTTGTTTCAGCTTGGAAAGCAGCGGAGTATACGGAAAAGCGCGGGGTTGACAAACATTTTTCGCAGAAGCAAACATGGAGTCCTTTATGGTGAAGCAAGTCAAGGTCGGACCCGAGTTACTTAGCCCCTCCGCAGAAAGTTGGCTAGCCTATTATTTCTTCATAGTTCTAACCCTCACCATTCCCTCCTTCGGAGGTTATTGGCTCGGTCAAAGTGCTTTAGCAGGAACCGATTTTTGGGTGGTTTTTATGGGGCTCAGCATCCTCTTCCTCATCTCCCTGAGCATGACCATGCTTTGCCATTTCATGGGTCATGTCTTCGATGAGTTAACCGAAATGAAGGCTCAACAAACTCTGAAGAAACCCGACCCCACAACCTAAGCTTCCTTAACCCATGTCCGCGTTTCCTCCCTGTAGAGAGGTGTCCCCGTGATTCTTTGCGAATCTATTTTTGTCGATAGCTCAGAAGACCTCGTTCACCTGGTCTACTACGCGCCCTTGCTGATTCTCCTACCCTATATCCTCGGCCCGGTCTTGGTTAAGTTCACCCAAAAGATGCCTCGTCGCCCTCACTTTGACGAGGTGGACTTCGGCGAGGTCACCGCTGGGATGCCTCGGGATGCTCTCGAATTCTTCACGAAGTCTCACGAAAGCCTTAGCAAACTTGGGTTCCAGCCCCGCGCCTTTTTGTTGCAAAGCAAACAAGTCCCAGGAGTGAGCGTGGCTATAAGGCTCTATGAAGAAAAACAGCGCCTCGATTACGCAGCGGCGATCTTAATCTTGGCGAAGGCCCCAGCTTTGCCAGAGGAGGTCCATCAGAGCATCGTCGAATTCAGCACTCGCCTTAAGACAGGCGATAGCATCGACACAAGCAACCGCGCAGACCCCGATTCTTTTCCCCAACCAGACAACAAAGATGTTTTTCGTTGCCCTCTATTCGAAGATCCGGAGCCCCTCTATCAGGTTCACCAAGCTCGCTTGGAAGGGAAGGCGCTCAGCGAGAAAATCAGGATTGAGGACGGAAAGGAGGCGGCCGAGATCGCTAGGACCATGATTGAAGAAGTGGAGTGGGGGGCGCGCCTCGGCTATTTTTCCTTGTCAGGAGAGAGCTATGTCCCGACTTGGAAAGGTGCTCTGCTCATGACGTGGCGGCAACTTTGGCCACTCAAGCACCTTCAGGAAAGGAAATTTCGCGCTCAGGCCCAGGCCTTTGTGGATGTGCTTGGGATATCGGGCGCTTCAGATTCTTAATGCTTCATGGGACATTGTCAGAGTTAGGTGAGCATGCTACAAAACGCCCTTCTCAATACACTATTATTGATGCCGAGTGGTGCGATCAAGGAGGCTCCAGCTGTGAATGACAAGATCTTTATTGAACGACTCGATGCCGCGGTCATGGGCCACTCTATGTTGTCCCATCCTTTCTACCAAGCCTGGAATGCAGGTAAGTTAGATCGCGCCATCCTGCAAGAATACGTGAAGCAATACTTCGCCCACGTCAAAGCCTTCCCGACCTATGTCAGCGGCGTTCACTCCCAAATGGACGACCTCAAAATGCGTCAACTTCTCCTCGAAAACCTCATCGAAGAAGAAGCCGGCGAAGAGAATCACCCAGAGCTCTGGCTTCGTTTCGCTGAAGGCCTCGGAGTCCCTCGCGAAGATGTCCAAAACGCCGAATTGCTCGAAAAGACCAAAGAGTCCGTCGCGACATTCCGCAGCTTGACTCGTGAGCAAGGCTCCACAGAAGGCTTAGCCGCTCTCTACGCCTACGAATCACAAATCCCAGAAGTCGCCAAGACAAAGCGCGCCGGCCTCAAAGAGTTCTATTCTCTCGATGACGAGCGCTCTGTGTCTTTCTTCACTGTCCACGAAGAAGCCGATGTCTTCCACAGCGCCATCGAGCGCAGCTTCCTCGTCGCTCAAGATAGCGATAGCCAAGAGAAAGCCATCGACGCCGCCGATAAAGCGTCTGCTGCCCTTTGGACATTCTTGGATGGCGTCTACGAAGCCTACGTGCCCGAGACCGTCAAAGAAGAAATGATGGCCTGCTAAGGCATATTCATTGTTCGCGTTGTTGTAGGCGCGAGATCATGAAAACGGCCCTACACAGGTCATCGCGTTGCTATAGGCTATAGGTATTATGAATGGCCGTGTAGGGGCAAACCCTGTGTTTGCCCGTCTTTGGATTTGGTTTTATTCCCGGGCGAACAATAAATCCAGGGCAGACACTAAATCCAGGACAGACACTAAATCCCGGGTAAACAATAAATCCGGGGCGAACAACAAATCCGGGGCAGACACAGGGTCTGCCCCTACATTTTTTTTCTCGTTGTTGTAGGCCCCGGGTCGTGAAAATGACCGCACCGATTTTCGCGTTGTTGTAGGCCCCAGGTCATGAAAATGGCCTTTTGATCCGGATGGCTATGACTCTCAAACCCATACATCCCTTCACCCTTCATTGCGGCGCTCGAACTATTGAGTGCAAGCGCCCGCTGCTGATGGGCATTCTCAATGTCACCCCCGATTCGTTCTCAGATGGCGGGCACTTCCTCGCTGCCGAGAAGGCCATCGCTCACGCCAAGGTCATGATTGATGACGGCGCGGACATCATTGACATTGGCGGAGAGAGCACGCGCCCAGGGGCCGAGATCGTGTCCGTCGAGGACGAGCTGCGACGCGTGATTCCTGTGATTGAAGGTCTCGCGAATTTAGATGTGACGCTCTCGATTGATACACAGAAAGCTGCGGTCGCTGAGGCTGCGACCAAAGCGGGCGCTCATATTGTCAACGATGTGACCGGAGCCCGCGACCCAGATATGCTCGCGGTGGTTGCGGCGAGCCAGGCGGCCTTGGTTCTCATGCACACACGAGGGCCGTCCTCCGACATGATGAAGCGTACAGAATATAAAGACGTGGTCAGCGAAGTCGCGGCCTATCTGAAGGAGCGGGCTGAGCAAGCGGTCGCTGCGGGAATCAAAACGGTGATCCTCGATCCTGGGGTGGGCTTCGCGAAGACGGCGGCGCAGAACTTTACCCTGGTCCGTCGCCTGCCAGAGTTTATCGAGCTTGGTTATCCGATTCTCATGGGACCATCACGCAAGTCCTTTATTGGTCATATCACTGGGCAGCCTGCCGCTGAGCGCATTGAGGGAACGATTGCCACGGTGGTCGCGAGTGTTCTCCAAGGGACCCATATTGTGCGAGTTCACGACGTCAAAGAAGTGAAGCGCGCTTTGCTCGTTTCTGAGGCTATGCAAAATGGCTGAAGGACCCGCTGATAAAGTCTTTTTAAGGGATGCCCGCTTCATAGTGAGCCTCGGCGTGACCGACGAAGAGCGCGCCAAGCCTCAAGAAATCTCCCTCAATCTCTCATGGAG
>JARGOJ010000051.1:0-8515 GCA_029210225.1 Planctomycetota bacterium | reverse complement strand
CCTAGACCTGACGGCTGCTGAGCAGAGCGATGTCCTGGGAGACACCATTTGCTACTTTGGCCTCTGGACTCTTGTGGACAAGCTCCTGACCGGGCGCTCATTCAAGCTCGTTGAGTTCCTCGCCGGAGAGATTATCCGCGCTTGCTTCGAGGCCTATCCAGCGATGAACGCAATGACCGTCGAGGTTCAGAAGCCCGGTGCGCTTCGCGCCCAAAGTGTCGCCTTCGCTGGAGTTGAAATCACTCGCTCTCGGGTCCAAGCATGAATCAGAGGGAGCCCAGGGAGTTGGTCAAGGCCTATGTCGCCTTTGGTTCGAACCTTGGAGATCGCTTTAGCACCATCAAGCAAGCCCTCACGGAGCTTCGTGGGCATGCATCGATCTTAGTTCAAAGAGTGTCCTCTGTTTACGAGACGGAGCCTGTTGGTTTCCTCGATCAGGGACCATTTCTCAATGGCGTCCTAGAGCTTGACACAAGTCTCAGCCCCCGATCATTGCTCCAAGTTCTCCTCGATATCGAGAACAAGCTCGGACGAGTTCGGGAGCAAGACCAGGGACCAAGAACCATCGACCTTGACTTGCTCTTCTTTGGAGACTTGCTCTTGGACGAGGAGAATCTGACCCTCCCTCACCCAAGGCTTCATGAGCGCGCTTTTGTTTTGAGGCCTCTTTTAGAGATTGCTCCAAAGCTTCAACATCCATGTTCCGGAAGGACCATCGAGGATCTTTGTGAAGAGACTCTAAAGGGGGTGATTCTCAGGATACTTTCAGGGCCTCCTTGAGCTCTTTGCTTCTAGTCACGCAGGAATGTTGGTGAGTTGGGGCGCTGATTTGGAAGACGCTTTGGGCCAAATTTATGATTGAAGTGACATTGATCGTTTTGAGTTGAAAGGGCGGACTTATTTTAAGCGATACATTGAATAGACATCGTAACTGTCATTCTTGATCTTGTAGGGTAAGTTTCCCCCCATGCTTGAGTAATAACCAACCTCTTCGGTGGAGTCATTCACAATGATAAAGCTTGAATTTGGAGATTTCAGTTCGCCCATCCACTTTAGGTTGGAGGCTTGGAGAGCGAAGGTGATTGTATTGTTGTGTGGAACAACGATGATGTCGTTTCCCCTTACTACCGGAGATGTTCTATCCAATGCTTTGGCTCCATTTTTTGTCATGTACCATTGGAAATCCCAGTGGCCCTGTAACCAGATGGTCCTATTGGCGCGTGTGTATCTCTTTGTGATGGATTTGGCTGATCGGCGAATCGAATCGGCCCACTCATAGTCACCCCAGGCAACGGACAATGAAATGAAGGCTCCTAAAATCAAAGCGAAAAGACTCTTGAAGTCAATGGGCTTAGAGACGCTTAGAGATTTGTATCGAGCAACTAGCAAGGCTGTGGGCGGTGCCATCAAAAGAAAGCTGCGGGCGTTTTGTGTCCAATTCACGTAGCTTCCAAAAGTGAATATTCCGAAGATCCATAAGGTGAGCAGGAGAACCTCACTGTCGTAGTTCTTCCAGAAGCGTGAAAGCAGGAAGAGAAAGATTGTGCTTCCTGCGCTGCAATAAAGGGCAAAAAACAAGGTTGAATCAAAACTGACGATTCGGCTGGAAAACAGGATTGTTCTTGTTGGGGGATAATAGCAGAGGCCGAGAGATAGTAAGAAAATAGGAGCGAGCCCCCATAGGAGTAGCCGCTCTCGTAAACAAACGAGAATAAAGAGGCTGATTGGAAGCAAGCCTCCTCCAACATAGGAGAGCCCAACAAAGGTCGATTTCAGGAAGCGAAGTGATCCGCTGTGTTGAGCGGTGCCCATTTTAGTGGTCACTGAGTAATAGCAAGCCTCAAATATGAGCCCTTGGCCGTAGAGGTGGCTTGTCCAAAGTTCGAAGGCGCCCCACATAGCCAAAGGAATGAATAGGAAGAGGAGGTGAAGCCTGACTTTCTTCGCCTTGGCGATGGAGTAAACCAGAAGCAATGGAATCAGGGCTAATCCAATGTACTTTGTCAGACCAGCACAGCCAATCAATATGCCGGCGCCGATGAGGTCCTTGTTACGCGACTTGCTTATCCCATTGACCCAAAGATAAATGGACCAGACCCAGGTCGCGACAACTCCTGGCTCCGCCATCAAGTTAGTTGAGGCAACTAGGTAGTAGGGCGTGAAAAAAGTGAGGGCAAATGCGAGTTTGGGATCGGCTTTGAGTGACTCCGCGAGTTTGTAGACGCCAACTGTCGACAGTGCAATCAGCAAGAAAGCAGAGAGGTGCAAGCCCCATTCCGACCAGCCAAATATTGCAGCCCAAAGAGCATAGTAGTAGCTGATGAGGGGGGGGTTCTTATTGATCTCGGCGACGCTTTGGGAGTAGCCGAAGTAATTGTATTCAAAGCCATAAAAATCGAGTGGTTGCTGGTGTATATGTTCAGCAACTCGGAGATAAATAGGAGAGTCAATATGAACGGCTTTATTGATAAAAGGCAACAAGGTCACAATTGTAATGACTGCGACCAATATCAAGGGCTTGAGAGATTTTTTGTTGCTTTGTTCTAGGCTGTTCATATCGACCTGTTAAATCATGTGCTTACCCAAATGAAGAGGTCACGCATACCTGGAGCTGGACTTCCGAGGGTAAAGGGCTGACCTTGGAAGTCTATTATAGCTATTTGGGTGGCTGATCAAGTTCGCGCCAGACAAGCATCAATAGGGTAGGAGACGCCTTGAGGTTTCTCACTTCTTCTTCTTTGAGTCGCCCTTCTCTTAGTAAGCTCTTCATGGCTGTGAGTTGGGCCCGAGCTGCGTCTTGAAGAACCTTGACTGTGGGGAAGGAGATCTCGACTGAACGCCGGTTGTGGCGTGTTTTTGTGAGGGGGGATGCTTGCAGCCAGGCGTCGGCGATCCAGTTGAATTCTTCGAGGGCTTTTGCATCGTTGTTCTCGGTTCCAGTAAGGCTCCAGAGGCGTTTTAGCCCGTCGACCTTTAGATTGGCTTTATCGTCGTCTGTTTCAGGACGACGTTGAGTGTAAACAAGCCCTGGTGAGAGTAAGTCCACTCCAAGACGCCCCGTTGTTTCGGCGTTGAAGAGAAGGGCCTGTTGGCTGTCCGTGAGGATGTTGCGAACCCCATCGATAAAGCGTTGCTTGGTGTCGACTTCGTTGATCATCTTTTCAAGCTGGAAGCTGTCGGCGTTGTAACTCTTATCGTGGTTGGCTGTCTCTTGGAGCCAGGTATCCCCGAAGGCGCTGACCTGTTTTGATTGCTCTTCACTGAGGGGATCGCCGGATTCTTCGAGCAGGCTGTGGACGAGGTTGGCCATGACGGCGGGGTGGGTGAATGCTCCGTTAGGTCCAGTTCCTTCGAGCTCACTGGCGCTTTGAATGGCGAAGGCCGCAAGGACCATGTTGGATTTTTGAAGCTTGGTCATGAGGGCGGGATTTGGTTGTTCGCCTTTAGCAATCGACTTCATGAGCTCTGGCATGAGCTTGTTCATGTCTTTAATGCTGACCCCCAGTTGCTTCCAGTCGGCCTTGTCAAAGACCGGTGTTTTATCCTTGAGGCCGAAGCGAAAGAGCTTGTTCTTGGCGGGTTCGGGGACGCTTTCTTTGACAGCGGACTTCAACGCGAGGACCTCTTTGTCGAGTTGGGTCTTCTCTGCGGCCCAGGTCTTTTTTTGGCCTTCAAGCTCGGCGAGCTTCACTTTTACGGTGTCTAGCTCTTGCTTTAGTTCTTTATTGGTCGTTTCTAACAACTCCGAGGCCGACTTTGCTTTCGCCTTTTGTTTATCGAGGTCGACCTTACCTTTGTTCGAGTCGATCTTTGCCGTTTTGGCGCTCTTTCCCGTGTTGTTCTCCTCTTTCGACGCAGCCGGGGCAAACTCAAAGTAAATCCCTACCACGGCGAGGCTGCTGATCATCCCAAGAAAGAACGGCAGTAAACTTGACTTCTTCATTTCGACTCCAAAATCCCAGAGATACATTTTGAATAGTGGTTGCTAAGCATACGCTTGAAGCGCCAGAGCATTGAGTTCAACAGACGAACTCATAGAGCTTTGGATCTCTCAAGTTTTGAAAAGGCATGGAGGAATGGATCCTCTCCACAAACACATAGGGCTGTCTTGGCTTCAGGGCATGCCTCACTGGGTTGGCGGAGCAAGGAGGCAAGGTAGAGTATATCTGCCTTTGAGAGAAAACCATAGCTTCCTCAGTGGGGCTCTCATAGTCTTGCTGTGAGCAGGTCCCAAATACAAATGAAAGAACGGACAGATTTTGCTCTGCCCGTTCTTATATTGCTGATTTTTGTATTTTGAAGAAGTCGCCTTAGCGAAGGATTCCCAGGGCGACGAGTTTGGCTTGTTGTTCTTTATCCACTGCTTTGCTCAGTTCATCTTGGGCAGTCTTGATGGCCTTCTCTTTTTCATCGCGGGCTTTGCGAAACTCGGCGACTTTAGCCTCTGTTTCTTCGGAGGTGCTGCCTTCTTTGAGGAAGACGAGGAGGGCTGCGCGGTTCTTTGCGTTCATTTGAATGAGGGCTTTGCGCTCGCTGGCGATCTTCTCGATGAGAGGCATGACCTTGGCTTCGTCGGTGGGTGCGAGGACCAGGATCTCTTTCACTTTCTGCATGAGCTCTTCAGGGTTTTGGCCCATTTGGCGACCTTGTTGACCGCGCTTTTGGCCTTTTTTGCGGCCCTGTCCCATGCCTTTTAGCTTTGCTTGTTGATCTTCGCTGAGGAAGCCTTGGAGTTTCTTCATGAACTCGCGGCGAGCTTCAGCGACCTTACGACGATCGGGTGTTCCACCGGCTTCTCGCATGGCGCGAATCTTCTCTCGCATCTCTTTTGCGGCCGCGGCGAAGGGAGCTTTTTGCTCGTCTGTGAGATTGAGGTCTTTCATGAGCGTGCGTGGGTCGAGGCGACCTCTCTTGCCGTTCTTTTTGCCTTTTTTCCCCTTCTTCCCTTTCTTTGGGGTCTTGGGGAGAGCGCTATCGTCTTTGGGCATGTCTGGCATTTTGGGCTCGCCGTCTTGGGCGATGGCGGTGCCACCAAAGAACAATAGAGCGGCGATGGAAAGGGTGGGAATGAGGTGATGGAGTTTCATGGAGGGAGGTCCTTTCGCACAGAGTGACTGTGGAGTGAGCTAAGTCTTTGTCGCTCTATTTTGATTTGTTCGTATTGCGATAACAAGAGGCTAAACGGAATGGGGCTCCGGAGGTTTCGGCCAGATAAGCAAGAAACTTGTAAGGAAGGCTGAGCTTGCTTCCGGGGACTTAGCGGTTGTGGAGTTTATATAAGTGCATAGGGCGGATCACTCGGAAGCCGAGCTCGGCCTGGCGAGTTGTTGGAGCGAGTTCTCGGCGATAGTAAGAGTGGAAGCGGTCTGGCCGAGCTTCGAAGAAGTGCCCTCCTCTGACAACCCGATTGGTCCCAAGGGCGGGGCCTTCGGGGTCGGTGTTTAGACCGGCGTTGCGGTCATTGGTGTAGGTGTCGACGTTGTAGAAGTCCATGGTCCATTCTTGAACGTTACCAGCCATGTTTTGGGCTCCGTAGGGAGAGCGTCCGTTGGGAAGGCTTTTTACGGGAAGGGTGATTGTCTTTCCGGTAAATTTGGTCTGGAAATTTTGAACGAAGGTGTTGAATTCTGTGTTGCTCGTTGGGTTGGCCATGTCTTGGTCGAGCCAGTAAGGCATGCTCACAGCGCGCTTTCGATCCCATTTTTGCCCCCAGGGGAAGGCGCGTTGGTCGGAGCCTCGGGCGGCTTTTTCCCATTCGGCTTCGGTGGGGAGGCGGCAGCCATGGAAGCGAGCGAAGGAATATGCGTCGTACCAGTCAACGAAGGAGATGGGAAGGTCTGGTTTGAAGAGGATCGCGAAGGCGGGTTTGTTCCAGTGGTCGGGGGTGTGGTCTTTATCGGCGCCTTCTCCAGAGTGACAGTGCTTGTGACGTTGATCAGCCGGGAGGGCAGCGATGGCGGCGAGGAAGTTCCTGTATTGAGTCACTGAGACTTCATATTTCATAACTCGGTAGTTGCCGAGGGTGACCTGACGAGATGGGACAGTGCCGATATAGCCGTTGTTTGTTCCAAGGACGAAGGGGCCTTTCGCAACGGGAGCGAAGAGCTCTTTGCCAAGGACGGCCTTGCCAGGCTTCTTGGTCTTCGGATCGACCTTGGTGCCAGAGCTTGTTTTCTTGCTCTTGGCGAGTTCCAGGTAGCGATCGACCTTCATTCCCTGCTTTTTAGCTTCCCTGAGGAATTCAAGGGCCGGGCCGTAGAGCTTCTTGTGGAGCGCGA
The DNA here is from genome assembly GCA_029210225.1 of Planctomycetota bacterium. Lineage (GTDB taxonomy): Bacteria > Planctomycetota > J058 > J058 > JARGOJ01 > JARGOJ01. The sequence goes on along the minus strand of JARGOJ010000051.1, from coordinate 2,237 downwards.
AGATGCCTTGGAGGGCCTGGCCCTCCTTGGTTCTCGCGACAGGACTGCGGCCGAAGAGCGTGAGCAGGTTGGCCGCGGAGAGCTCGGTAATAAGCTTGTCGATGGAGCCACCGTCTTTGATTTTAACGGAGATCTTGTCCTTACTCGCAGCCGTAATTTTCCCGGGTGAGAATCCGAGGTCAATGGGGAGGCCGATGAGCTTCTCGCCGAGGCCTGCAACGACCTCGTAGAATTTCTTAAGCGCCGAGGCTTCAGCGACAAGCTCATTGAATTCTTTGACGAGGTCGGCGCGGAAGCGTCCTCCCTTGAGTTCTTCATAGAGTTTGAGGACTTCAGCGAATTCGTTCTTCTTAAAGAGGGCGCGAGCGGCCGCGAGGGATTTCTCGGCCTTCTTGTCGGCCTCTTCTTGTTGCTTCTTGGCATCGACCTCTACGGGCTTGATCGCGGCCTCAATCGATTTGAGGATGGCGGCAATTTCAAGATCGAAGGCTTTGTTGTTGGTCGGGGAGTTGTCTTTGAGGAGCTTGCTGGCCTCGGTGTATTTTTTGGCGGCGAAGAGGTCACGAGCTTCGCTGATGACCTTCTTGATGCGAGTATTGAACTTGGTCTCAAGGTCCTGCTTGAGATCTTTGAGCTTCTTGGACCAATCGGTTTCGTTGACACGTTCGAGGAGATCTTCGATGAGGATGTTGGCTTTGGCGAGGTCGTTCTTAAGCTCGTTTTCAGTCGCTGATTTCTTGACCTCAGCATATTCTTTGTCGGCTTCCTTGAGCACCCGTTGTTTGAACTTGAGGGCTTCAGAGTTGACTTCTGTGTCGGAGAAGTTGGTGAAGAATTCTTTGTTGAGGCGGTAGATGGTGTCGCCGTAGTCGCGCCCATCTTCGTCGAAGCGTTCGCGAATCTCGCTGAGCATCTTTTCAGCGCGATCTTTCCGAGGGCTTATGGGTGGGTCGACATTGACAGGTTTTGGATCGACATCTTTCTTGGGAGGATCTTCGACCTTCGGAGTGGTGTCGGGTTCGGCCTCGGGAGCTGGCGTTTTCCCAAGGAAGAAGGCGGCTACGAGGGCTCCACCAATGAGGACGGCGGTGATCAAGAAGATCCAGAGTTTGCTGCTATCGTTGCCGTGAGCGCGGTTTGCGGCGCGAGCCGATCCGGTCCAGTCGCGGCTCTCTCGGACTCGGCGACGGTCAAAGGAGCCCGTGGAGCTGTTCTTACTGAGAGAGCGGGTGCGGTTGGTGCTGAGGCGCTGCGAGGCGCGTTGGTTGAGCAGGGTCTTGCGGACCCTTTGAGAGCTGTTGTTTTCTCTTCGCTTGCTACGGGCGTCGCCTCGGGGCTTCTTGTCGTCGCGATACTTGAGGGCCGATGATCGTCCCTTTAAGAAGTCTCGGTATTCGGTGAGGGCGTCGCGCATCTCTTGCGCGGATTGGAAGCGATCTTCGATGTCTTTTTCGAGGGCATCCAAAATAATGTCTTGAAGCTCGTGATCAATATCAGGATTGAGGGCAATGGGGGGAGTTGGTGGGGAATTTAGGATCTTTGCGTAGACTTCCGGGGCTGATTTCCCAGTGAATGGACGGCTACCGGTTGTGAGTTCATAAAGGATCACCCCGAGGGCAAAGACGTCGCTTCGTCCATCGACCTTGTAAGACTCTCCGCGAGTTTGCTCGGGGGATAGGTAGTAGGGTGAGCCAAGGATTTGGCCGGGCTGAGTCAGCTCCATGCCATGGGTGAAGTCTTTCGCGAGGCCAAAGTCGATGAGCTTGGCGAGGCCGTTTTCCACCATGATGTTTTGAGGTTTGAGGTCGCGGTGAACAACCCCGTGTTGATGGGCATATTCGACGGCATCGACGAGACCATCGAAGATGGTGAGTATTTCTTCGAGGTCGGGCTTCTTCTCTTTCATGAAGTCGTTGAGGGGCTGGCCCTCAAGAAACTCCATGGCAATGTAGAAGAAGTTCCGTTGCTGGCCACAATCGAAGACACGAATAATGTGAGGATGGTGAAGCTGGGCGGCAGAGCGTCCCTCTTGCACAAAGCGATTGATTTGAGCGGGGGAGACTTGCGGAGAAGTGGTGATGACCTTCAGGGCGCAAACCCGGTCCATGTCTGGCTGGAAGGCCTTAAAAACAATACCCATGCCGCCGCGGCCAAGCTCTTCAACGATCTCATAGCGGTCGAGGGCGTTGAGGCTCTCCTCTGTAAAATCAAGGGCGGGACGATAGCGAGCGGGCTTC
>JARGOJ010001066.1 GCA_029210225.1 Planctomycetota bacterium | reverse complement strand
GTCTTTGAATCGGAGTGACACGAAAACTGAAGCGTCCTCGCCAGTCCACTTATGCCTTCAAAGAATTAACTATTTCATCCTCCCCCCGCAAAGAGAGAGAGCTGCGCCGGCGAGGTGAGCGGGCCTTCGCAAAAGCCCTCATTCACTTCAATCTTCGGCGCTCAATACCTTATTGTGAATCAAAAGGACATTGTCGTCACGGCGGCGTGATCGACAATGAGATCGGCTTCGGTCTTCTCAACAACTTCTTCGATGCTCGTGGACGGAGCGATTTCCCTTAGAACAAGGCCCTTGTCTGTCACATCGATGACGGCCAAATCGGTGATGATTCGGTGAACACACTTTCTCCCGGTCAACGGCAGTTTGCATTCTTTGAGAATTTTGGGTTCACCCTTTCGATTGGTGTGAGTCATGGAGACGACGACTCTCCTCGATCCCGCGACCAAATCCATGGCGCCTCCCATGCCCTTCACCTTCTTCCCTGGAATCTTCCAGTTGGCGAGGTTTCCGACAGCATCCACTTCAAGAGCGCCGAGCACGGTAAGGTCAAGGTGTCCGCCGCGGACCATCGCGAAGGACGCATCCGAGCCGAAGAAGGCTGCTCCTGCAACCGCTTCAATTGTTTGCTTACCGGCGTTAATGAGGTCGGCGTCGACGTCTGAATCGAGGGGGAAGGGGCCGATGCCGAGGAGTCCATTCTCAGAGTGGAGGATGACTTCGACGGAGCTGGGCACATAGGAAGCGGCCAGGGTTGGAATACCAATTCCGAGGTTGACATAGAAGCCGTCCTCGAATTCCAAAGCCACTCGTTTTGCGATTTGTTCTTTAATGCTCATGGGTCTGCCTTTCTTCAAGCGCTCCGCGTGGTTCTTTGCTCGATCCGCTTCTCATATTTCTCGCCTTTGAGGATGTGCTGGACGAAAATTCCAGGTGTGTGGACATGATCGGCGTTCAATCCACCAAGCTCCACGATCTCTTCGACTTCAGCGATGGTGACTTTGCCAGCGGTGGCCATCACCGCATTGAAGTTCATGGCGGTCTTTCGATAGACGAGGTTGCCCCAGGGGTCGCCCTTCCAGGCTTTGACCAGGGCAAAGTCGGCGTGAAGCGCCATTTCCATAAGAAACTCGGTGCCATCAAAGACGCGAGTTTCTTTGCCTTCAGCGATCTCAGTGCCGACTCCGGTCGGTGTGAAGAAGGCCGGGATGCCGGCGCCCGCCGCACGAATTCGTTCGGCCAGGGTTCCTTGAGGATTCAGCTCGACTTCGATTTCGCCGTTCAGCGCGAGGCGCTCGAAAATGGCGTTTTCACCCACATAGGTCGAGATCATCTTGCGGACTTGACCTTTTTGGAGGAGAAGTCCGATCCCGCAATCGTCGATTCCGGCGTTGTTCGAGATACAGGTCAAGTCTTTGACGCCTTTATCTCGCAGGGCCAGAATGAGGTTTTCGGGGATGCCGCAGAGGCCGAAGCCTCCGAGCATAAGGGTCGCCCCATCTTTGATGTCTTCAATCGCGGCCATGGCCGAATCGATTCGCTTATCCATGAAATGCTCTTCCTTCCAGTGCCTAGGCGTCGTTCGCCGACCGCCGGTCTCGAATCTCAGCGCGGATGTACTGACAAATTTGTCTTAAATCGGCGCCAGGAGTAAACAATTTTCCGGTGCCCAATTTCTCCAGGGCATCGATGTCTTCTTCAGGAATCACGCCCCCGCCTGTGAGGAGAATCTCCGAAGCCTCGTTCTCTTTTAGGAGCCGCAATATGTCTGGGAAAATAGTCATATGAGCGGCGTTGAGGGAGGAGATTCCGATGGCATCGACATCCTCTTGAATCGCAGCGCGGACAATGGCTTCGGGAGTCTGGCGAAGTCCTGCGTAGATCACCTCCATGCCGTCTTCTTGCAGACCCCTGGCGATCACGCGGGCGCCTCGGTCGTGTCCGTCAAAGCCGATCTTCGCGACGATGACTCGAATCTTCTGTTTTTCGTTTTGTTCAGTCATTTAGAAAGTCTCGTTTTAAGGTCGAGCCGCAACAGAATCTCGATGGAGCATCAAGGACCATTACGACAACTCTTTCCATTTTGATGGTGATCAGTGTATCGTTGCGGCGCTCGGCTGCCAGAGCCGATTTGCCCGAGAGTGAAATTTCAGAACGGAGCGACGATGGATCGAACGAGCGTTGACGGTTTTGAGCTTGCGCTACGAAGCCCAGAGAACTTTAACTTTCCAGCCGCTGGAGGGACGAACGAGGGCTTTCTAAAAAGCCTCAGTGACGCCCTCGACAAACCCGCGCAATCCATTCCTTATCTCCGTGCGAAGTCATTAAAAGATGCTCTGAACGTCGTCGCGGCGGTCGCGAGCCTTCGAAATCAGCCGCTTTATATCGCGCCGAGCGTCGATCAACTGACATCGATGGTGCCTACACTCGCCGCATCATCGCCAGTTCTCAGCGCTGGCGCCCTGCCAACGGCCATGGTCAAAGGCGGCCTACTCGCGATTCCCGACCTCTCAAACGGAGATCCCGACCCCAACCTCCTTCCTATTTTAATGGGCAACCGTCACATCGATCTCCCCGATCTGGGCTTCGCCGTGAACGCTAAAGAAGAGTTTCGTGTTGTCTATTGTTCAGCGATATACAACGGCGAAGACAACCTCCCCCAGGTCTTGGCGAGCTTTCTCCAAGATCCTTTAGATGTCCCCGGTTTGACAACAGAACAAGCCACAAAGACACTGGAGTCGCGCTTCCCCGAGAGCCCGAAAGCTCTGATCGCAGACATCGCAAAGCTCATCAATGAAGCCAAAGCCCTCGGTCGGCCTGCGACAGTCGAACAGGGTGAAAAACTCGCCTCGAAGTTGTTTGCAAAGCCCGAAGAATACAGCGCCGCCGACCTCGCCAACGCTGCAAGACCTCTCTTCGGCGACGACATAGCCAAGCTCGTCGAAGACCAAAAGCTACTCAACTCTTTTCATGAATTAGAAAACAACAAGCTCCTCGCCGAGCTCAAAGAAGAGCTTAAGGACGAGGAAAGCTAAGGAATCAAACA
>JARGOJ010000050.1:14189-18674 GCA_029210225.1 Planctomycetota bacterium | reverse complement strand
GGATCTTCAAAACTGAGAGCCCCGGCAGATAAGGCACCTTGCTCCGAACAGTCTGTCCCATTGCGGTCGTGTCTAGGAGAAGCCCCCCCTGGCCCATACCGCTGGCGTTCACGACCACGACTCCCATGAGCGCTTCCTTGGTCTCCCCAACGATATAATCGGGAGTGGTCAGGTCGTGTCGATCGAGATAGACCGATGCGGGAGCCTGCTCTAGATCAACCTTGAGGCGACCTCTAGACACTTGAAAGAGAAAATCGTTGCTTCCTTTTTTCAACTGAATCGGAAGGGGATGAGGATGCATGTTATATGGATTCCCGGCCCGAGGCTGACCGTTCACATAGACCATGCTATGACCGCGAGCCCGCATAATATAGACTCCAGCCGCGCTCGCAGGATAATTGGCATAGACGTATCCTCCACGCATGCCCCGATCGCTCATCCACCCTTTCGCATTCGCAGTGACAGGTCTCCAGTTCCGAGGCTGTTTCAGGCCTTTAAGCCCCAAGGCTTCACCCGCTTTGGGTCTCTTCCAAGCCCCAGTGACTATGAGGCCTTCCATCAAATCGATATGGGTTGCGTTCCGTCCATATCTCCCGACCGGGTCGAGGACCAGGGCCTTTTCTAGAGCGATTCGATCTTCTTCGCCGTGAGCCAAGCCAGAGAGTAAAAGGACCAGCAGTCCGGTGGATACGGACGAAAAGAGCTGTCGCATAGGCGTTGATTTCCTGATTTTATGGGCGCTTCATTGGGCCTTCACAAACGGTCGGCTCGTCGAATCTGTGGGTTTCGGGCGAAGCGCACGGTTTGGGTCACGTTTGTATTGGCGCAGATATTCTTTAAGAGCGCTTCGGTCGCGAATCCCCCACTCAAAATATCGATCATCCATTTCGGCGATCGCGTCCTCCGCCGTCCAGCCTTGATATTGCATGCGATAGAGCGCGGTCATGAGACCTGAACGATGAATTCCGCCCTGACAATGAAGTAATATCGGCCAATTCGCGGGCTCTTCCACCAACTGGAAAAACTCCCTCACCATCTCAGAGCTTGGGCGTCTGGCGCTGTCTACAGCCATATGTACCCACTTTGCGCCAATTCTCTCGACGCCATCTTTCTCATCTTCATACCAAGACCGACCGGGCTTCTGACCTCGAAGGTTAAGCACGGTGCGAACACCGAAGCGTTGGTGCAATGTCTTGAGATCATCACTATTAGGTTGAGGACTTCGAATAATGATGGGATCGCCGTTTGGTTCGCGATCGACCACCTCCGTCACTCCGCAGCCAGCGGCGAGGAATAGACTCAGCCAAAGAAAGTGAATTCGTGATCTTTGTCCCATCATGTTTCTCCTATTGCTTCCTTATAAAGATTAACTTGTTCCCAACCAGAATTGCCGATCTCACTCAGAAAAGAGTGAGGCGAGATCTCTTCTGAAGAGCGAAATTCCTTTCCCAGGTGAAAATCAACTTGCTTGGAGAAAAGCAAGGAGAGGCTGCGGGAATGGTCTAAAAACTGTAAAATCCTCGGCCTCATTGGAAAATCAAGGCAAGGCCACGATTTAGGATGGAGCAAGTGGGATGGACAAACGACAATTGTTGTTGATTTCCCTCGCGGGGATTCTCGTGACGGGTCCGGTCATCGGTGATGACCGGACGAAATCAGCAAAACAGAACGATAAAATGGCGGCGCCGAAGTATCCGCCGTTTCAAACAGTCACTAAAGATTTTGCGAGCGAGACGGGCTTTTTTAACGTCTATGCGGACAAGAAAAAGACTAAAACCCTCATCGAAATTCCCGCGGCGAAGATCAATAAGCCGTTTCTCATCGCGACAAGCATCGCGGGAGGGAATACCTACACAGGTTGGCAATGGGGGGATCGCCTCGTCTATTGGAAAGTCCAGGGCAAGAAGCTGCTCTTAATCGAGAAGAACACTCGGTTTAGAGGGAAAAAAGGAACGCCCATCGGAGAGAGCGTCAAGCTCACCTATACCGACCAGCTCGTCCTAACCATGCCCATTAAGACGAAGAGCACCAAGGGCGGGTATATCGTCGACGGCAACCGCCTCTTCGCGAGCTGGGCCTTCAAGCATTTTGGGCGTTTCGCCGCTGGCTTAGACACCTCTCTTGCAGTCTTTGACAAGCTCAAGACCTTCCCCAACAACACCGAGGTCGCGGTCACTATGCCTGAGCGCGGTGGTGGCTCGTTTATCACCTTGCACTACAGCCTCCGCGATCTTGGCCGCAGTAAATATAAACCTCGCGAAGCCGACGATCGAATCGGTTACTTTCTGACCGTCGCCAAAGACTTCAATACCGGTCCAAAAGACGACGGCCGCTTCTTGCGCTATATCAACCGCTGGGACTTGCAAAAGCTCGACCCCAAGTTGAAGGTCTCCCCAGTCAAGAACCCGATCATCTTCTACCTTGAGAAGACCATTCCCGTTCCCTACCGCAAATATGTCGCGGAAGGCATCCTCGAATGGAACAAGGCCTTCGAGAAGCTCGGCTTCCTCGACGCTGTCCAAATACGTCAACAAACCGCGACGAACGAGTTCAAGGACTTCGACCCCGAAGATGCCCGCTATAACTTCTTCCGCTGGATCACCTCAGGACGAGCCTTCGCCATGGGACCATCCCGAGTGAACCCTCTCACTGGTGAGATCCTCGACGCTGATATCATCTTTGACGACGCTTACCTCAGCTATCGCGCCGTCGAACACGAGCGATATGTGAAGACGGCCCAACGCTTCGCAAAGGGTCAATTCAAGGACGAAGATGTCTTCTTCAACCCAAGAGTTTCCTCGGCTCCTGACGCCCCAAAAGCAAAACTCTCACCCTTTCAGAAAGAGCTCGCATCCGCCGTCCGTGATCGCATGAAGAGCTGCGACTCACTCTGCCTTTACAAACACGAACAGTTCTCCGAGTTGCTCTTCAACGAGCTCGCTGCAGAGGGCAAAGACAAAGGGCCTAAGAAAGCCTCTGTGGAATATCTGGGAAAGATTCTTCGTCTGACTGTGATGCACGAAGTTGGTCACACCCTGGGGCTCCGGCACAACTACGTCGCGAGCACCTATAAGACTCTCGAAGAGATCAATGGAAAAGACAAGCCTCTCGTCACCTCCGGTTCCTGTATGGACTACAACTCACTGAATGTTGCGCTTCCAGGACAAACCCAGGGAGAGTACATGAGCGGAGGAATCGGCCCTTACGATTACTGGGCTGTCGCTTACGGTTACAGCGCCGCCGGAGACGCCAAGGCGCTCAAAGCCATCACCGATCAAGTCGCAAAAGCCGGACTATCCTTCGCCACAGACCAAGACGCTGGGGGCGCTGATCCTTACGTCAACCGTTGGGATCTTGGACGGGAACCACTCAACTTTGCCAAAACTCGGGTCAAGCTCGCCGAACATCTCCTCAAGGACATTGAAAAGCGCGCCCTCGAACAAGGCGCGAGCTACGCCAAGCTGCGCGCAGGATTCGCAACAATCCTCGGCCAGATTTCACGATCGGGTTATCTCTCCGCTCGCTATGTTGGCGGCGTGAGAATTCATCGCGATCACCTCGGCGATCCCAATGCCCGGGATCCTCTTGTTCCTGTCGAGACAGCGAAGCAGCGGGACGCCCTTAAATTCGTCGTCGAAACCCTTCTCAGCGATAAGCTTTACCAATTCTCACCCAAGCTGCTCCGTCAACTCGGTGCCTCTAAATGGCGTCACTGGGGAACTCGCGGTGGAGGTTTTGAGGTCGCGCTTTCAGATCGCGTCCTGGCTATTCAAAACGAAACTTTGGATACCCTGCTCTCCAACGCTCGCCAAAAGCGCGTCCTCGATACGGAGTATCAAGCCGGTGAAAAAGACGACGTTTTGACCTTGGCGGAGCTTTACTCAACCTTAGTCGGGTCGATCTTCGCCGAGATTAACGTCGAGCCGAAGAATGCCAGTACGCGAAAGCCTCACATTTCTTTGATTCGTCGCAATCTGCAACGCTCGTTGCTCAAGCGCCTCATCGACCTCACCACAGACGATCAAGTCTCAGCGCCTAAAACCGCCCGAGCCCTCGGTCGCCTCCACCTAAAACTCCTTGAGAAGAGCATTAAAGCGTCTTTGAAGAAGAATGCGAGCAAGATGGATATCTCCACTCGCGCTCACCTTGAGGAATCTGTCATGCGCGCTGAGAAGGCCCTCAAAGCCTCTTACCGCATGGGTTAATCATTCTGGGAACCGTAGAAAATGACTCAGTCAATGGAAAGAAGTGAAAATATTATGAAACACTTCCCAAAATTTGGTCTCGTCGCTGCGATCCTCGCAGTCGGCTCTTTCGCCCTCGCGGACGACCCAGAAGACAAGACTTCAAAGAACACCAAGAAAATCAATGCCCCAAAAGACCTCGATAAGGTGGCAGCCACAAAGTTTCCACCCTTCGCCACGGTCACAAAGGATATGAGTCAGAAAGCAGGACTCTACTCCGTGTATCACGACAAGAAGAACT
>JARGOJ010000050.1:8495-14179 GCA_029210225.1 Planctomycetota bacterium | reverse complement strand
AAGCGTCGCAGGAGGAACAAACTACACAGGCTTTCAGTGGAGCGATGCGTTGCTTTACTGGAAGGTCCAAGGCGATAAACTACTCCTAATCGAGAAGAACACTCAGTTCAGAGGCAAGAAAGGAACCCCTATCGGCGAGAGCGTCAATCGTACTTACACCGATACCCTGGTCCTGACCATGCCCGTCGCCACTAAGAGCACTCGCGGCGGCTATCTCATCGACATGAACAAGTTGTTCGCCTCGAACGCCAGCAAGTTTTTCGGAAGCGCCGGACGCTCACTCGATAGCTCACTCGCGGTCTTCACGAAGCTCAAGGTCTTTCCCATGAACACTGAAATAGCGGTCACCATGCCAGAACGTGGAGGCGGCTCTTTCGTCACCTTACACTACAGCATGCGTGATCTTGGGCGAAGCACCTACAAGCCTCGTGAAGCGGACGATCGCATCGGTTACTTCATGACCGTCGCCAAAGACTTCAACAAAGGTCCTAAAGACGACGGCCGCTTCGTTCGTTACATCAACCGCTGGAACCTCGAAAAACTCGATCCAAAGCTCGAACTGTCTCCCGTCAAGGAACCCATTGTCTTCTATCTAGAGCAGACAATTCCTGTCCCTTATCGCCGTTATGTCGCCGCCGGCATCCTCGAATGGAACAAAGCCTTCGAGAAAGTCGGGTTCTTAAACGCCGTTCAAGTGCGACAACAAACCGCGACGAATGAGTTCAAAGACTTCGACCCAGAGGATGCCCGCTATAACTTCTTCCGCTGGATCACCTCGGAAGAAGCCTTCGCCATGGGGCCATCCCGAGTGAATCCTCTCACCGGTGAGATCCTCGACGCCGACATCATCTTTGACGACTCCATGATCAACTGGGCCGTCATGGACTATGAACGCATCTTCGTAAAGCAATCCGGAGACAAGAAGCAAGCTCTCCTCGACCTGCTGCTCAACGGTCAGAAACGCCCTCGCCCCTTCGGTGACCTTGAGTTGCCGTTGAATTCTAACGGCAAGAAGGTCTCGGCCTTCGATAAAGCGGTCGTTGAAGAGATTCGCAAGCGCGCCAAAGGCCCTCAAAAGCACGTCTGCTACTTTGGTCACCAAAAGCGCCATGAACTCTCCATGGCTTCCCTTATGGCGGCTAGCGGCGGAAAGCTCCCTCTAGAGTTCATTGGTCAGTCCATCAAAGAAACGGTCATGCACGAAGTCGGGCACACCATGGGTCTTCGCCACAACTTCGTCGCGAGCACCTATCTGCCCCTCGCAAAGATCAACTCGAAAGACAAGCCCGCCGCGATCTCGGGATCAGTCATGGACTATCACCCCATGAACGTCGCCACACCAAAGCAAGAGCAAGGTCAGTATCTGAGCGACAGCATCGGTCCTTACGACTTCTGGGCCATCGAATACGGCTACACCCTTAAAGGCGACGCGAAGTCTCTCAAAGTCATTACCGATCAAGTCGCTAAATCCGGGCTTGCCTTCGCCACCGACGAAGACACCTGGGGTCCCGATCCTTATGTCAATCGCTGGGATATGGGCAAAAATCCGCTCAACTTCTCTAAGAGCCGCGTGGCCATTGCTCAGCACCTGCTCAAAGATTTGGAAAAGCGGGCCATGAAGCCAGGCCAAGGCTTCCGTCGTTTACGCGGCGCCTTTGGCGGAATGCTCTACGAATACTCCACCGCCGGAAACCTCGCCGCACGATTTATTGGTGGGGTAAGGATCCATCGCGATCACTTCGGAGATCCTAACGGCCGCGATCCTATCGAGCCTGTCGCTGCCGCTCAACAAAGAGCGGCCCTCAAGTTCTTGGAAGACGAGATCTTCTCTGGCAAGAACTTTCAATTCGACGGAAAGCTCCTCGCCCGTTTGGGTTCAAGCCACTGGAGTCATTGGGGAAGCCGGGGTGGTTCTTCTGCCTATCCAATTCACGACCGGATTCTGTCTATCCAAAAACGTGCGCTCAACTCTATCCTCGCATCTGACACTCTCCAGCGTGTGATTGACACGGAATACAACGTCGATGAAAAGGTGGACGTCCTGACCCTGCCCGACTTGTTCGGCTCCCTCTCGAAGTCGATGTTTACAGAGCTCGCGAACGCTCCAGTCGGAGCGACCGCCCGGAAGGCCCATATCAATAGCATCCGGCGCAACCTTCAGCGCGAGTATGTGAAGCAATTGATCGACCGTGCTATCGAGCTAGACGGCGGGACGCCCCAAGCCGCTAAGACTCTCGCCTGGTATCACCTAAAAGGGCTGAGAAAGGCCATTGATACCTATGTCAAAGCGAACGAGGCAAAGCTTGATCCATACTCGCTTTCTCACCTTGATGAGATCAGCACTCGCATCGAGAAAGCCCTTGAAGCGGCTTACCAACTCGGTGGAAACAACAGCGGTGGTGGTGGATTCTTCTTTCTCTTCGGAAAGACGAAAGCTGAGGCCCTCAAAGCCCTAAAAGCAGCTGAGCGTGAGCAACAAAAAAGACAGCGTTGAGTCTAGTGAAAGATTCTTGATGTCTTAAACGCGCTCTGCGCCTAGACTTTATGAGACTCGTGCGTCGGAGGTGATGGGAAACCACCACCTCCGACTCACGTTTAGGCCGTGAAAGTGATATAAAACAGTTGCTTCATTAATAATGAAAGCAAAAGCAACATCCACTACTCCTAGAACATTCAAAACATGAGTTGAGTTGTTGCTATGTTGTTCATGGGCGCCGGGGAATTCCTAACCGCTAGAGTTTGTGAGATTGGATTGTGAGTCGTCCGGACAAATCACTGCCAATTCTTGCCAGAATCGTTTTGCAACGAGGCCTGGCAAAGCGCCAGCAAATTGATGAAGTTTTGGCGTCGCGCCTCTACGACCCAAGCATCTCCTTAAGCGACGCCCTACTTGGCCTCGCAGACGTCGACAAAAAGCAACTCGACAAGCTCATTAAAGGCTTCCTCAAAGAAGACAAGCGCTTCTCCTCGCTGCTCCTATCCATGGGGCTCATCAACCAGAGCGAGTACGACAACGCTGTCCAACACCAAAAACAGCAATCTCAGAGAGGCATCCTCGTTCGAGCATCCTCTCTCCTTGAACGCGCCGGGGTCGAGATTCAAATCGGCGGGTATCGCCTCGTTGAATGTCTTGGATCTGGCGCGATGGGGGCTGTCTTCTCAGCGAGAGACCTCGAACGTAGTCGCCCCGCCGCCGTCAAGATTGTCCGTCCAGACGTCCTCGACGACGAGACCAGCCTCACTCGCTTCCTCCGAGAAGCGAAGACCATGATGAACATCCAGCATCCCAATGTCGTCGCCTATAAGAGCTCTGGTCAAGACAAGAACATCGTCTATATCGTCTTCGAACTCGTGAGCGGCCAAAACCTCCGAGAGCTGCTCACGGTCAAGAAGAAACTCAGTGTTCCCCAAGCAATCACCCTTATGGCCGATCTTTTTGGCGGGCTCCAAGCCGTTCATGATGCCGGGGTCATCCACCGCGACCTCAAACCCGATAACATTTTGCTCTCTATCAAAGGCATCCCCAAGATCACCGACTTTGGCTTGGCTCGCCGCGCCGGCGCCAACGAATCTCTAGCCCTTACCCTAGAAGGTTCCATTCTCGGAACACCTCATTACATGTCGCCAGAACAATGTCGAGGAGAGGAAGCGACCTTTGCCTCTGACCTTTATGCGATGGGCGCGCTCTTTTATCACCTGATCGCAGGAAAACCGCCCTTCCCAGGGCGAAACCTACACATAATCATTGAGAATCACATCCACGAGAACCCTCCGGATCCAAGGGATATCGGAGCTCCCAAAAGCGTCGCGAAACTAATTCTCCAGTTAATGGCCAAAAAGCCAGCGAAGCGCGGCCAAAGCGCTGGAGAGGTCTCTTCCTACCTAAAAGAACTTATCTCCCAAGGCTTTACGGAAGCCATCGGTGAAATTGAAGACACCACTGACTCAAAAATATTGACCAACGACTACGACGTCGAAGATTCGGATGAACCAGAGCCCGACCCACCAGAGAAGGTCTTTGCTGTCAAAGGCGCTGAAATTGAAATAGCCCCAGCCAACTCTCCTCGCCTCTTTCGCTTTCCAAAAAAGCTCGCCTTCGTCGGTGTCTTGATGGCGGCCATGTCCTTCGGCTTCACCTTTCTTAGCAATGACTACCCGGCCTCCGGGCCGATGTCGAAGGAAGAGCTTCAGAAGTTTGTTTCGCAAGAGTTTAAGCATTACAACGAATTGAAATCCCAGCAAAAGTACACCGAGCAAGCGCTTGGCCAGCTAAACCTGCTTCGCCTGCTTAAAAAGGACGAGCAAGCGTCTAAGCTGCTCGATCAACGTTGTGTCCGTGGCTTAGAGAAGAGCCTGACCAGCGATCGAACCAATTTCCACCGCGAACTCAATAGGCAACGTCGCTTTGAACCGATTCTCAAAGAGGTTCTGCCTGAGATCGACGAATCGTTCAAAGAGACCAACTTTCAAGGTTCAGAGCTTCGGCTGGAAGCCCTCGATCAGCTGTACGGATACCTCCCGGAGATCGAAGCCGGAATCGCACGCATCAAAGAGCGTGAAACGAGAAGTGGGCAACTTCAATTTTTAAGCCTCGATGCTGAGGTCGATGATGCGATCAATCACTTCCGCTGGCAGTTTGCTGGACTTATTCAAAATGGCCAATTCCAAGAGGCTGCGAACCTCGCCTGGAATCACTACCTTCGATATGGAAACCGTAAAGATCATGGCCTTGAGCTCATCTTTGCCTTCGGGAAGGCCAGCGTCGCCGGCAAGGTCAAACGTGAGAATTATCGATTTGCCGGACTCCAGGAGCGGATTGACCTCTTTACACGGCTTGAAACAAGCTTCTTCGCCCGGGTGGGACCAAAAGCGCGTCCTCAAACCTGGGCCGTGGTCCTCCCCGCGCTGATCGCTCTCCTCTTCCTAAGTTATGTGGCGCTTTACTGCCTCATTCTCGGATCTGGACGCGCCTATACCTTCTTACGATGGGGCCTGTGGATTCGCCTCGCCCTGGGGCGCAATCAGCCTGGACGTGCGGCAGCGATCGCCGAGAAGGCCGGCTGGCACAGCCAAGCCGGTGATTTCTACATCGAAGCCAAGCAATTTGCCTTCGCCGCCCAGGTATTCATGGCCTGCAAACAAGAGCGCCGGGCTGCTGGCGCCTATGAGCGTGGGAACAAATTTGATGAGGCCAGTTCGATTTACGAACAAATTGGCGACCTTCAAAAAGCCGCTGAATTGCAGCTCAAAGGCGAGAATTGGGACAAAGCAGGCTCTCTATTCTATCGAGCAAAATCACTCAGCCGCGCTGCGGAAGCCTATTCTCGCGGAGGTCAAATCGACAAAGCCGCGGAAATCCTCAGCAACGAAGGTCGACAAGCCGCGGCCGCACAGCTCCTCGCTGACGACTACGAAATCATTAAGAGCAAGGGCGCCCCAAAGACGAAAAGCAAGTTGCCTGAGCGCGCTGCGCAGATCGCAAAGCTCTTTAGCGAAGCCAACTACCCTGCCGACGCGGCGGTTTACTTTCACGAAGCGGGCAATCTCTTCGAGGCCGCCGAGCACTTCGTCAAAGCCGAAATGCCCCGGGAAGCTATAGAACTCTATGTCTCTGCGGGCGAGAAAAACATAGCCATCGATCTGCTCCATCAGCTCGGCGATGTTCGCGCCGCCTCACTTCTTTT